>NZ_RZRQ01000197.1:0-11422 GCF_003997785.1 Mesorhizobium sp. M7D.F.Ca.US.004.01.2.1
GCGTGAAGGAAGGCCGCATAAGCTCGAACACGACCGGCCGGTATTTGATCTTCGAACGCAGCCGCGCGATCCCGGTTGCCAGAATACGACGGTGGTCAGCGACCATTGGTTTGCCAGCCGCGGCCGCAATCGCGTCCCTGCCGCCACCGGCCTCCTCAATCAGAGCAGCTTCATAGAGCAACTCGTAGCGTTGGAGCGTGAGTTCCTCGTTCCAATGGCGGTCGTCGAAGCCGAAGGCTATCGCAGCGCGCTGCCGGCGCTCGCGTTGAGTGGTCGGCTCGCTGGCGCCGCCGGCCCACTCAATCAGGCGGGGCCGCAATCTATCGAGCAGCACAGGCGGCGTGCCGAAGCGGTGGTCCTCCCAGGGAAAATATTCGTACCAACTTTGCCAGCCGCACGCGGCCGAGTTCGTTGCCTGTTCCTTCCTGGTCAATGCGAGATAGCTGATTGAGATGACGCGCTGGTGGCGCTCAGTGCCGATGCGATCGCGATCGGCGAAGGTGTAGAGTTGCTCGATGTATCCAAGTGCATGGCCGGTCTGCTGCTCCACCCACCCCCTCAAACCCGACTGCAGTGATCGATGCTCAAGGGCAAAAGGTCCAGAAGGGAGGGTGTCCGCATGACCGACTGTGAGGACACAGGGCTCACTGTCGTTTACGGCGACCACGACGGCAGTCAGGTCCACTTTGGCTTCGTCAGCTTTGACGGCGGCTTTGCCTTTCTTGGTTCTTCTTGTCTGAGGATCCATGTTTGCGAAAGCGGGTTGGCCCAACGGAGCGCCTTAATCGATTGAATGTAACCTTGGAAGCCAGCACGTCAACACCGGAGTACTCAAGCGCTGTTTTTAGCTCTTCGCAGTCGCACAAAAATATGCCAAACGCGACACCCGCTGTTGGTAACGTAAGGGAAGGGGCCTCGGTTGAGCGCGGCTGGTGAGATAAAAGGGATGACTCCTCCAGATATTCGATCGCGAAAAGGCCAGACGCCACTTGTATGCTTGACGGCCTACACCACGCCGGTCGCGAGGCTGCTCGATCGCCACTGCGACATCGTTCTTGTCGGCGACAGCGTCGGCATGGTGCTGCACGGCCTGTCGTCGACGCTGGGGGTCACGCTCGACATGATGATCATGCACGGACAGGCCGTTCGCCGCGGCCTTGAACACGCGCTGATGGTCGTCGACCTGCCCTTCGGTTCCTACGAGGAAAGCCCAGAGCACGCTTTCGGCAACGCTGCGCGCGTGATGGGTGAGACCGGTTGTTCAGCGGTAAAGATCGAGGGCGGCGAGACCATCGCGGAAACCATCCGCTTCCTTACCGCGCGCGGCGTACCTGTCATGGCCCATGTGGGCCTGACGCCGCAGGCGGTAAACACGTTTGGAGGCTATCGTGTGCAGGGCCGGGGAGCCGATGCAGAGCGGATCAGGCGCGACGCCAGGGCGGTAACTGAAGCTGGCGCCTTCTCCTTGGTGCTGGAAAAGATACCGGAGCAGCTTGCACGGCAGATAACCGCCGATATCGACATACCCACCATCGGCATCGGTGCCTCGCCAGCTTGCGACGGCCAGATTCTGGTGAGCCACGATATGCTCGGGCTCTTCACCTCATTTCGGCCGAAGTTCGTCAAACGCTATGCCGAGCTCGGTGAGCAGGCTGAGGCGGCAATCGCCGCTTACGCCACCGATATGCGGAACCGGCACTTTCCGGCGGTCGAACATCTCTATGTCAACGCCTTGAAGGCCGGTGACTTCACATGAGCGTGCCGATCGCTCGAACCGTGAGCGAGCTGCGCGGCGTCGTTGCGCAATGGCGTCGCTCGGGTGCCACGATCGGTATTGTGCCGACCATGGGAGCCTTGCACGACGGGCATCTGAGCCTCGTGCGGAAGGCGCTCGAAAGGGCCGAGCGGGTGATCGTGACGCTGTTCGTAAACCCCAAGCAGTTCAACAGCCCCGCCGACCTGATTGCCTACCCTCGGACGGAAAGCGACGATGCTGCCAAGCTCGCTCTGCTGGGCACGCATCTGCTCTATGTGCCGGACACAGAGGAAATGTACCAGGTGGGCTTCGCCACGGCCGTTTCAGTGTCCGGCATCAGCGAATGCCTTTGCGGCGCATTCCGGCTCGGCCATTTCAATGGCGTGGCGACGGTCGTGGCCAAGCTCTTCCTGCAGGCCGGCGCTGACTTCGCCTTTTTTGGCGAAAAGGATTTTCAGCAACTTCAGCTTGTCAGGCGCTTGGTCCGGGATCTCGACATTCCGATCACTATTGTGCCCTGTCCGACAGTCCGCGAAGCCGATGGTCTTGCGCTATCGTCGCGTAACGTGCGGCTCTCCCCAGCCCAACGCGCCATTGCCCCAAAACTAGCATCGGTCCTGCTCGATACGGCCGAGCGGCTTGCACGCGGCTCCCCCATCCTGCCTACGCTTGATGAAGCGCGTGCAGCAATTCTGGCTGCCGGCTATCGCGAGCTCGAATACCTGGAGCTTCGCGGAGAAACAGACCTGCAATCGTTAGCAAGCCTTGACCGACCGGCACGCTTGCTTGCTGCGGCTTGGCTTGGCGACACGCGGCTCATCGATAACGTCGCAATATCACCCATCGGTAGTTGGTCAGGTGGGCGGAGCTCTCTCCAATCGGAAGCAGCACAGCAATTGCGGTGATGACGGCGGCGCGTCGTATGCCCTGCAGGGACAGGCCATCATTTAGAACCACGTCTCCGTCGGCTTCCAGCAACCTCCGCGAGGTACGCTAAGCGCAGATGCATCGCGTATTTGAAACCTTGGTCGAGCAACTCTCTGCAAGCGTCGATGCCGTCGATCTCCATGAGGCAATGGCGTCCGCCGCAGCCGGGTTCGACTTTCCGCTCTTCGCTTATTTCACCTACCCATCCGCTTCCGGCGACAGGCCGCGATTGATCTCGAATTATCCATCATCATGGACATCACATTACCTGCAACAGCGCTACCACAGCGTGGATCCCGTGATCCTGCGGGGACTGCGGGGCTGGGATACCTTCGACTGGGGTGTGGACCGCGATCACCGTTATTTGCCGACCTCTCAGCAGGAAGTCCTGGAAAAAGCAGCTGAGTTCGGCATTCGCGGCGGACTGACCATGTCGATGCATGATCATCGCGGCCGGTTCGCCGCACTGACCTTCGCCTCCAACGAGGCGCATCCGCCATTTCTGAGGTCGCTGACGCGCTACGAAAAAGCAATGCAACTGGTTGCGATCAACGTTCATATCCATGCCCGGCGCAGGCTCGCCGAAGATTGCGTGGTAGATGGCATAATGCTCACCCGGCGGGAGTTCGAGTGCCTGAAATGGGCGGCGTGCGGCAAGTCGGCCTGGGATATCAGCCAGATTCTCGGTGTCTCGAAACGCACCGTGACCTTCCATCAGGAAAACGCCAAGGCGAAGCTTGGCGTGCGAACCATCAACCAGGCCGTAGTGCGGATGGCTGCTCGGGCGAGATCCTGATCCTCTCCAAGTCTAGCTGTAAAGGTCTACAGGCTGCATTCATGACGGCTTTGCCCTTCGATTGCGTGGACACATCCCGCACGGAGACGACAATGATGCAGCTGATAACACCCGACTGCTACGCCGAGTTTGCGAGCGAACTCAAGGAAATGCACGGACTTAGGTATCGGGTTTTCAAGAAGCGGCTCGATTGGGAAGTGCAGACCGAAGGCGAAATGGAAACGGACTCGTTTGACAGCCTGAACCCCGTCTACCTGCTTCTCAAGGGGTCCGATTGGCGAACTTGCGGCTGCGTCCGCCTTTTGCCGACCACCGGACCGACAATGTTGCGCGATACGTTTCCGACGCTGCTGGATGAGATGGTGGTCCCTGCGAGTGCCGATATCTGGGAGAGTAGTCGTTTCGCGCTCGATCTCCCTGCGACAGCGCCGAAGGCAGCTGGCGGCCTGGCCCAAGCAACCTACGAGCTCTTCGCGGGGATCATCGAATTCGGCTTGGCCAACAATCTCTCCGGGATCGTAACGGTGACAGATACGCGCATCGAAAGGATCCTTCGTCTCGCGACCTGGCCGTTGTCACGTATCGGACAGCCCAAGCAGGTCGGCAACACCGAGGCAGTCGCCGGCTTCCTCGATATTTCCTACGCCAGTCTCTTGCGCATCCGCTGGAGGGGACGCCTCAACGGGCCGGTGTTGTGGCAACCAGTTCTCATCCAATCGGCATAGCGCCTGCGGATGCTCAGCCGTGACTTGAGTTAAGTCTGCTCACGGCCGCCACCGCCGCCGTGAGGGTGAGCGGACCCGCCCCACGAGCTTTCGACTGTTCCGGTCGATTGGCTCGCGCGGCCGGACTTTGGATTTCCGTAGGCGCAACCCGCAGTCCAGCGTGAGCACGCCAAAATGGCGCCCCTCCGCTTCGTCCAAAGAAGCCAACGTGGCTTCTGAGGTCGTCTTAGAATATTGGACCGGCCGCCGTGAGCGATCGCAACCTCAAAGCTTTGCCGGTATGCCGGTTTGGCCGGACCGTCGGCCAGTCGGAGCAGTCCCCCGATAAGGACCCGAGCTGACGCGCGGTCCAACAGCGCCCGAGCCTATGCTTTGTGCATTACCGTTCGGTTGGCCATGTCGTCCAAGACCGCATGAAGAAGGCTTCCAACCTCCTGCGCAGCGAGCTCTGGCGCAATTCCTACATCGGACAATTGAATGAGCATTTTCTTGGCGGCACAGCGCCAGAACGCGCTCGCCGCCTCGCCGTTCTTGGTCTCGAGGGCCTGGGCGATACTTTCGACCAATATACGTCGCCGATGCAGCGGAAATACGCAAATGTTTGATTCATGCATCAATCACCTCACAGATTCAGTTCCACAAAGAAAAACACCGGCGTCTTCAAAAGAGCCCCGCTAGCGCGGTGACGGTTCGCGGCGACATGACGAGTTCCACTTCCCCATCGACAAGCCATTGGGAGATGAGCCGCCGGACCGCATATCCGGGACCGCACATAAGGTGAACCACCATTGCTCATCCGGCTGCATTTTCCTGGGCCGTTCGACGAGGCGTTCCAGCCGAATTGACGTCCAATGACTTGATCTCTGAAAGGGCAGGGCGGTACGAATCACCCGACTGTTCCGCTGCTTACATTCCTGCGAGCTTGTGTATGAACGATTAAAGCGTGCCCGAGCCGTTCTTGGTGGCCGCCGCAGAAGGGAATCATGTCATCCGCTGCCTATCGTAGGCGGCGCGACTTCTAGCATGACTGCACTGCCCCGACAGGGCTTTGCAATCGCGCGTTTCGAAGCCTATGCTTTGGCATCGGCCGGCATTTACTTCGGTGCAGCCGACAGTAAGACGTACGCGCTCTTGCCCCGTTGGAAGAGAGCCTTGCCCGATCCCTCTTTCGCGACCAGGTGCTGAAGCCCTCACCCCGCAGGACTTCGCGCTTTTGCGACCATCGCTGCATCACGTCGAACCGGGCATCAAGGACAAGTTGGAGGTCGCGCATCAGCCGATCAAGAACGTATATTTTCCCGAGAGGGGCATCGCGTCGGTGGTCGCCACCATGACCGGCGGGCGGCAAGGTGAAGTCGGCATTGTCGGCTATGACGGGATGAAAGGAATTGCCGTCATTCTCGGAAAGGAAAGCACTACCTGGCGCCTGCCGGTTGAAAACCTTCGCCCTGCGATTAGCCCGTCGCTTCGCACCTCAGTGCTGGACTATGCCCACGCGTTCCTCGTCCAATCATGCCGGACGGCACTGGTCAATGGCCACTCCAAGGTCGAAGAACGGCTGGCCCGCTGGCAGCTGATGGTCCACGACCGTGCGGAAGGAGATAAGATCCTCCCGACGCATGAATTTCTGGCGACCATGCTCGCGCCCACCGCCCGGGGTCACCACGGCCCTGCAAATGCTTGAGTATCGAGGACTGGTGCACGCCAAGCGCGGCGAGATCACGATCATCGACCGTGCCGGATTGATAAAGCTCACACATGGCGCTTATGACAAGGAGGAGCAGCGTTATTTCGGCCTGGCCGCTGCCTGAAGCATGTCGGTTGAAACGGGTTCAGCCGACGTCTCCTTGCCCCTCACCAGGTCGCCCAAAAGCATCAGCGGTTTTGAACGAATCGCAGCGATTGTCCGCAATCGGACATAGGCTTGAAGGCGGTCGAATTCGTGCCATAAGTCGGGTTGGTCAGGGTTCAGGGAGGAATTCGTCATGACCAATTCGTTTCACACCGTCACCGTCGAAAAAGCCGCAGAAGCCTATGTCCTTTCCAGGGGAAGGGTCCGCTTTCTCTCCATGGCGCAGGCGATCCGCGCCATCCGAACACTAATGCCGGCATGCAAGGCCACCGACCGCGAGTTGGAGGAACTGTTGGCGGCCGCTTCCTTCGTTCATGGCGTGCCCGTCGCCTTCGACACAAAAACAGCCGATGGTGTAGAACCACGGCTGCATTCCTAAGAGGGCATGCCGCGCCATGCAGACTGTCAGAGGGCATTCGTCAGATGGTAGTCCGCTAACTTAACTGCAGAGTCTAAAGGACGTGTTCCAGCATTGCGAACTCACCGATCGCTTTGTTGCCAAAGCTGCCAGCAAGCGATCGCCTCATCCAGCCGTTTGCACCATCTCATCACAGACATCATCGCGATGCTACCTGTCCAGCATATGTCCAGCATTTCGCAAGGCGGCCAGAAGGAGCCTCGCATAGCCTGTGACATCGATCTGGGCCTGCATCGAAAGGGGCATGCTGGTCCAGTTCTCCAACGGTGCAATGAAAGGTGAGAAGGTGCCATTGACAAGGCAACAACAGCTAACAAGGCCCTCTCGGTCCAATGCCACCACACCGATCTTGTCGCCTGGATATCCAATGGCTGCGACTCGCTGGACCTCCAGGTCACCGTCCACCCGCACGTCAAAAAGAAGGCTACCACGGCTCCTCGTGGCTATCTCAGCCGCCTTCTCATCAAAGCTTGAAGAGAGCAAGCGGACGCTTTCCACCGCCATCTGGAAAATCACCAAATCCAGTTCATTCACGGCCATATGGGCATTTCCGCGCAACGGGTGGTGATTGCAATGACACATACTGCTTGTTCACAGATGTCGGTCACGAACGATCATTCGTCGGGTTCCGGTTCCGACCAACGGTGTCGCCACCTGATCGTGCTGCGGTTCGAACCTTCCGAACGCGAGCCGAGCGCGCTATGAGGTTGGAGTCTAGGTCTCGGACCCTGCCTCGCGGCCTGCTCATCTTTGGCAGACCCGTTGCAACGCCGCCGCGATGGCGCAAACGCCAGATGACGCTGATCCATCGCTTGATCGTGAACTGAGCTTCTGAACACCATTGGGACAGCAGGGTGGAAGGGCTTGACCAACGCTGCCCCCGTTTTCCAAGAGGACCCGTCCTCGATTGAATCTTTCGAGCCCCGTGCAGCGCGCAGCCAAATGATGACCATCTGGACCCAGCTCGCAGACCGCAAGGCAAAGAGGGAACCTTCCAGGCAGCCAAGCTGCGTCGACGCAAAGAGCGGCCTTTGGAGTTCCCAGAATCGACCCTTCCATAGTTGCGACAGGCAACCACTGCACGAGTGTGGGAGAGCGAATCGCAAGCATTGCGTGAGGTCCTGCGCGTTTTCCCCTCTTGCTATTTGGCACATCGTTTGCGCCGAAGTGGGCGCAGCGTTCGACCGGAGCACTGCATGGGAGAGGGAGGAGCCCCACCCCGATCCGGTCAAGGAGAGAGACGGTGTTGGTTCCAAGAGTTCCCCGCGCGATCTTAGCGCCCCGCAAGCGCCATTTTGCCCGGACCTACGTGCAGGTACTTGCCGCCATAATCCTGGGTGCCGCAATCGGCTATTTCCATTTGGAGACCGGCCACAGCCTGAAGCCGCTCTGCGATGCCTTCGTCGATGTCGTCAAGATAATCACCGTACCTGTCATCTTCCTGACAATGGCGACCGGCATTGCCGGCATGAGCGATCTGCAGAAGGTCGGCCGAGTTGCCGCCAAGGCGATGGTTTATTTCCTTACCTTCTCGACGCTAGCACTCCTTGTCGGGCTGATTGTCGCGAATATCGTTCAGCCTGGCGCCGGCCTCAACATCGATCCGGCCTCGCTCGATGTCGAAGCCGTTAAGGGCTATGTGGCCACGGCTCACGAGCAGTCCGTGACCAGCTTCCTGATGAACATCATCCCGTCAACGATTGCCAGTGCCTTCGCGGAAGGCGACATCCTGCAAGTCTTGTTCCTCTCGGTCCTGTTCCTCTCGATCCTGTTCGGCGCGGTCTGCCGCTACAACGGCCGCTCGCTCTTCTCTCTCGTCCGATACATCAAGGACGAGCTGCTGCTCGCAATGTCCTCCTCAGAGGCCGCGCTGGCCTCGCTCATGGAGAAGATGGAAAAGGCCGGCGCCACGCATTCGGTCGTGGGTCTCATTCCATTCAATCTGGACGGCACGAATATGATGCTCGCCGCCCTTTTCATCGCCCAAGCGACGAAAACTGATCTCCCGATCGGCTGCCGGATCCTCATGCTGTTTGTCGCATTGTTCCCTTCGAACGGAACAACCCGCATTACCGGTGCAGGCCTCGTCACAATGGCTGCAACGCTCTTTCTTGTTCCGGCCGCACCGGTCACCTCCGTGGGGCTTATTCTTGGCGTCGATCAGCTTATGTCCGAATGCCACGCGCTGACGGTTTTTCTCCGCAGCGTAGCGGCAACGCTGGCTGTCACCCGGTCCGGGGCGAGCGGGATAAACGACGATTCGGGGAGCGCCTCACTAGCGGACCGTTCAGCGCTCTGGCGGTGGACGGTCAAGTCGCCCGGCGTGGTGAACACAATTCCCCGTGCGAACGACGCTCAGCTATTGGGGTGGACCCGATGGCGCAAAGCCGTATTTGAGAAACCGCCAGATCGCACCGGCACCTGTGCGCCTGTAGCAACTGCGGGGCACGATCAAAACTGACCCATTTTACACCAAAAAGGCGGCCGTTGCTGCCACGCCGTCCATGGATTGGAGACTCATGTCTAAGCCGACTGCCATCACTGTCGCAGCTCTTCTTTTACTCCTCGCCTTGCTGGCGAGCCAATATAGCGCGAACCTGCACCGGCAGGCGTGGTCGACCGACAGGCAAAAGTGGAGCGGCGCATTCGACAACGATCTCCTTCGCCAATCGCCGGCAACCCGCAAGGCGATGCCGTTCTGGTCATATTCAATGACTACCACAACTGTCCGCATTGCAGACTGGCTGATATCAACTACCAAAAAGCCTTCAAGCATGAGCCCAATCTGAAGCTTGTGATCAAACAGTTCCCGGTCCTGGGACCGGATTCCCAATTCCCAGCCTTCGCCGCACTCGCCTCGAGAAAACAGGGAAAGTTCGACGAATTCCACCGCGCCCTTATGATTTCCCCCAGTTGAAGGGTCACTCTCAAGATCGCAGCGCGTGTAGGCCTTGACGTTGAGCAGCTCAAGCGGGAATGCAAGATCCGGCCATCGCAGATGAAATGCGCGCGTCCGCGCACTCGCGAAAGGTCTGCACTTAGACGGTACGCCCGCGTTGGTGGTCGGCGATATAGTGGTCGCCGACCTTGTGGACATGGCCAGCTTGCAACGCTTGCATCGCCGATGCGCGCTCAAAGCGTGCTGGCTCTCGTGCGGGGCAGCATCTGTAGACCGGCCACGCTGTTGTTGCCGGAGCGTGCCGTTTGTGGCAGCTGGCTTTGCTGTCGCTCCTCGTAATCTTGTTGCGGTCATCCAGCTGCCGTGGGCGCCAACAACAATCCTGAGCGCCCGCGCCTGAAGTCGCTGGCCGGGTGCTCGTGAACCGAGCCCGCTTTTCTTCGGCAAGCTCAGGCGGTCTTGGCCCTGCGGCATCGCCCCCTGGCGCGGGGCAGCCTTCGGCTGCTGACGGTCGCCGGCCTGTCGGCCGGCGTCTTTCTATTGTGGCCTTCCCCCTGGCGCAGGGTGGGCAGCACTCCCTTCTAGGCCCGCCGCGGCGTCCCGCAACCCTTCGCTTGTCGCTTTCGGGTCCTCCACTCCGTTCCGGTCCTGCTGATGCAGTCCGCCTCCGACGGCGGGCCTTTCCGGTCGCTTTTGCCGCCCACCCCGCTTCCGGGGAGGGCGCGCGATTGTAGAGCGGAGGACATCACGATGCGTGCAAACAACAAACGTTGCGGCAGCCGACAGGCTGGCGCAGACAGCGGCGGGCGCACCGGCGCCAGCCTTTATCAGGAAATCACCGACCGCATCATTGCCGAACTGGAGCGCGGCACCGTGCCATGGGTCAAGCCGTGGGGCAGGGCAAGGACAGGCCTCGGCCTGCCGCGGAATGCGGCCACCCAGCGCCGATATTCCGGCATCAATATCCTGATCCTGTGGGGCGCGGTCATCGAGCGCGGTTTCCCCAGCCAGAACTGGCTCACCTTCCGGCAGGCGCTTTCGCTTGGCGGCAATGTCAGGAAGGGCGAGCACGGCACCACCATCGTTCACGCTGACCGCTTTGTTCCCAAGAACGAAAAGCAACGCGCCGACACCGATGGCGACGAACCGCAGGCGGTGCCCTTCCTGAAGCGCTTCACCGTCTTCAATGTCGCGCAGTGCGATAATCTGCCCGAACATCTTTACGCCGCCGGCGAGCCTCTGCCTGAGCGCGAGATGGTCCCGCAGGCCGAGGCGCTCATTCATGCAACCGGCGCTGATTTTCGCGTCGGCGGCGAGCGCGCCTTCTACATGCCCGGCAGCGACACCATACAGGTGCCGCCGCAGCCGGCTTTCTTCCACCAGATCGACTATTACCGGACCTGCTTTCACGAGCTTGGCCACTGGACCGGCCACCCGAGGCGACTCGCGCGCGACCTGTCCGGCTCCTTCGGGTCCAACACCTATGCGCGCGAGGAACTGGTCGCCGAAATCGCATCAGCCTTCATCTGCAGCAGTCTCGGCATCGAGCCGACCGTGCGCCATGCCGACTACATCGGCTCATGGCTGACGGTTTTGCGCGAGGACAACCGCGCCATCTTCCGCGCCGCAAGCCATGCCTCGAAAGCCGCCGATTTCCTGCTTGGCCGCAATGTCGATGTCGAAGGCGAGGCACATGCCGAAACCGCCTATGGGAGCGCGCAATCCTCACACGCGACCGCCTTGCGCCTCTGATGACGCAAAGCCGCGCGCAACCAACTCGACAGTTCTTTTGAGGTTGCCCTAACGCCGATGGCCGGCGTTGGCGTCGATCGTTCATCGGACCGAGGTTCGCAAAAAAAGAGGGCGGCATTGATGCCGCCCTCTCGTTGCGAAAGCTGCCAGAGCTGGATTAGAAATCCATGCCGCCCATGCCGCCCATGCCGCCGCCGCCCATGCCGCCAGGCATGCCGCCGCCAGCCGACTCCTTCTTCGGAGCCTCCGCGATCATGGCTTCGGTGGTGACCAGCAGGCCGGCGACCGAGGCCGCGT
>NZ_RZRQ01000198.1:0-11415 GCF_003997785.1 Mesorhizobium sp. M7D.F.Ca.US.004.01.2.1
GCGGGTGCCCTTCAGCCAGAACCAGGCAAGCAGGACGACGCCGATCACCACCAGCGGCATCGGCAGCCAGCCGGCGATCGCGTCGCCGAGGTAGAAGGTGCCGAGATCGGGCGACACGAAGCCGCCGGGCTTGTCCATCACCAGCAGCGTCACGCCTTGCAGGATGAACATGGTGGACAGCGTCACCACGATAGGCTGCATGCGCAGCACCGCGATGAAGAAGCCGTTGAAGGCGCCCACGGCCATGCCGACGCCGATGCCGACGGCGGTCCACAGGATGATGCTGGCGCCTGGCGCCATCGGGTCCATGCTCGATGCCAGCACGGCATTGACCAGCGATATCACCGCGCCGGCGGACAGGTCGAAGCCGCCCGACAGGATGACGATGGTCTGGCCGATCGCTGCGAGCGCCGAGGTCGCGCCGCCGCTCGACAGGAACGAAACATCGAAATAGGTCAGTGGCCCGGCGCTGATCCAGTCGACGATGAAAAGCAGGATCGCAAGGACAATAGCGGCGATCAGTGCGCCGCGATTGCGCATCAGCGCGCGGCGCAACCCGAAGCTTCGGGAAACCGGAGATGAAATGCTTGCGCTGCTCATGCCGCGGCATCCCCGGCATGCCCGAGTGCCGGGCGCATGATGGCCGACTCGGTGATGGCGTCGCCTTCTAGCTCGGCAGCGATGCGCCCGTCATAGAGAACCAGGACCCGGTCGCATTGGTGGACGAGCTCTGGAATCTCGGTCGAGTGCAGCAGGATCGAGCCGCCGGCGGCCACGTAGTTTCGCATCATCACATAAAGCTCGTGCTTGGTGCCGACGTCGATGCCTCGGGTGGGATCGAACAACAGCAGGATGCGGCTCTGCGCCACCAGCCATTTGGCTATTGCGATCTTCTGCTGGTTGCCGCCGGAAAACGCACCGGCCCGCGTCCACAGCGCGCGGCGGTCGACCTCGACAGTGGCGAATGCCGCCTCGACGGAGCGGGTTTCGGCCTCTGCGTCGACAAGGCCGAAACGAGTGAAGCGCGATATCACGGGAAGCGTGGCGTTCTGGCTGCCCGACAGTTTCAGGAACAGGCCTTCGGATTTGCGATCCTCCGGCACCAGGCCGATCGCCATGTTGGGCAGCAAGGCATCGGCGGGCGAGCCGAGCCAGACCTTGCGGCCGTCAACGAGGATGTGGCCGCGGGTGATTTCGGCCATGCCGAAGCAGGCCAGGAACAGATCCTGCTGGCCCATGCCCTGCAAGCCGGCAACGCCGAGGATTTCGCCTTTGCGCAGGTCGAAGCCGGCGCCGTCGAGCTTGCGCCCGACCTTGAGGTCACGCACGCCCAGAACCGGCGGCCCGAAGGCCTGGGCGCCGTCTGGCTTGGGCGGGAAGGTCTGCTCGATGCTGCGGCCGATGATCTTCTCGATGACGTCGCCGTCCGAGATGTCGGCAACCGGCGCGGTGACGATGTGGCGGCCGTTTCTCAGGATCGTCAGCGTCTCGCAAAAGGCGCGCACCTCGCGCATGCGGTGGGTGATGAAGACGATGGTGGTGCCCGCCGCCTTCAGCCTGGCGATGATGTCGCCCAGCCAGTCGACGTCGCGGCCGGCGAGCGTCGATGTCGGCTCGTCGAGCAGCAGGATGCGCGGCTTGCGGTAGACGGCCCGCGCGATCTCGATCTTCTGGCGCACAGAAAGCTCGAGCTCGGTCACCTCGGCGTCGAGATCGACGGAAAAACCGAGCTCGTCGATGTGGCGACGGACAGCCTTGCGGGCAGCGCCGCGCCGGATCAGGCCGGAGACGCCGACCGGGGCGTAGGGCAACAGCATGTTGTCGAGCACGGAGAGATCGCGCACCAGGGTCATCTCCTGGAACGCCGTCTGCACGCCCAGCGCGTGTGCGGCGCGCGGTGCGCCGTAGGCGATCTCCTTGCCGAAGACACGCACATGGCCTTCGCTTGGCCGGACCAGCCCGGACAGCAGCTTTACCAGCGTCGACTTGCCGGCTCCGTTTTCACCCAGCAGTGCATGAACGCTGCCGGGCGCGATCGCAAACGACACGCCGTCCAGCGCGACGGTCGGGCCGAACGCCTTGCTGATACCGTCGATCTCGATGGCGGGATGTTCGGGATGGTCTGTCATCGTCCTCGATCGCCGGGCCTGACACAGGTCGATCATGCACGGACAGACGCCCGTGCATGATCAGGATTGCCTTGGGAGGCTTACTCTTCCGGCTGGCCGACGAGGGCCGCGGCGAGGCCGACCTCGGGTGTCTGGTCCGAAAAGATCGAAGCGAACCAGCCGGGGTTGGAGACCAGCGACGGCTTGAAGGCGTTGCAGCCGGCCTTCATCTCCGCCCATGTGCCTTCATCGCACAGCTTGATCGTCTCATTGGTGACGACGGGTAGTGGCAGGATAGTGGTCTTCGGCACGTCCTTGCCTTCGATCGCCTCGACGGCAAGCTTCAGCGCCAGCGCGCCGGAATAGGGCGGCGAGGCATAGGAAATGCGTTGCGCGCCCGCCGGTGCATAGGGGGGAGCGGCACCTTCGACTTCGGTGCCCTCCGGCAGCATCTGGATGCGGCCGCCATTGGAGCCTTCGCCGGCGCAAGGCAGGAGTTCGCTCGTCTTCTTGCCGGCCTCGAGCTGCATTGAGTTGGCGGTGAAGCAGCCGACCTGCATCCACAGCCCGTTGATGTCGTCCCAATTGCGGGTGGCCAGGATCTTCGAAAGCTCGGTGCGGGCGACCGCCTGGCTCCACATGCCGACAGCCTCGCCGACGATCTTGATATCAGGATATTTGGCGAAGACTTCCTTGGCGGCCTTTGTCCGCTGATCGTCGACTGACGTTCCCGGGACACCCGTGATGGCGATGATGTTGCCCTTGCCATTGAGCTTCTTGACCAGCCATTCGGCGGTCACCCTGCCCGCTTCCAGCTGGTCGATGTGGACGTTGTAGGCACAAGGCTCGGTGATCTCGGCGTCGTAGGCAAACACCTTCACACCCTTGTCGCAGGCATTCTTGACGACCTGATTGAGCGCGGTCGGCGAGATCGGGTACACGATGATCGCCTCGGCGCCGCTTTGCACCATTGCATTGATCTGCTGAATTTGGCGTTGCGCGTTAGGGCCGGCGACCTGGACCTGCAGGTCGACCTTGTCGGCCAGGCTCTTGTGAGCGGCCATGGCCTTGACCATGTTGGCCGCCTCCGCCTGCCAATCATTGCCGATGTAGCTCATGCTGAGAAAGATCTTGTGCTTCTCGGCTGCCTGCGCGCCGGGCAGCCCAAGGGCGCATACAGCCATGGCGGCCAGCAGCGCGAGCCGCCGGACTTTCAATCCGATACCCATATGAAACTCCTCCCGATCCGAACGACCGAATGCCTCCCAAGGGCACGAACGTAACCCTTGTCATTCGATGCCGGTGACCCTAACATGATTTGATCAAAGATCAATGATGAAATCATCTAATATCAAAACCGGGACCCTTGGGCGCTTGACGTGGCACCTTGAACCTTGCATTCCGGACGCCAGAGTGGCTCCGCGTCTCTGTGAAACGCGGAGCCACTCTGTCTCTTTGCTTTGGCGCAATTCCGGACGGAAAACCGTTTCACACTTTTCCTGGAATTGCTCTGGCGGTAGCGTCGCCCTTGGGCGGGAAGGTTGACGGGAGATGGCTGGATCGGCGTACAAAAAGTCGGGGGTCGAGATCACACCCCTGTCCAGGGAAACCCTGCAGGACAGGGTCTATCGCCATGTCACCGAACTGATCCTCGACGGCAGCATCGTGCCGGGCGAGATGGTCACGGTTCAGAGCCTTGCCGATGCTTTCGGCGTCAGCCCGATGCCGGTCAGGGAAGCACTAAGGCGCCTGACGGCGGCCAACGCACTGATGGTGGTTTCAGGCCGGTCGATCGGTATTCCGGCATTAAGCCGCGCACGCCTCATCGACCTCAGGAATGTCCGGTTCGAGATCGAGGCGATCGCGGCCGCATGGGCTGCGGAGCGCATGGACGACCAGGCCGTGGCGCAGTTGCGCCAGCATCTGGATGCGCTCGAACAGGCCAATGCCGCCGGCGACGTCAAATCCTATCTGCGCGCCAACTACGCCTTTCATTTCTCGATCTATCGGGCGGCGGGTTCGGAGAACATGCTCAACATCATCGAGAACCTTTGGCTGCAGATCAGCCCCTACTTCAACATGCTGCACGATTCGGGAAACTACTCGACCGCCAACGAACACCACCAGGAGATGTTCGCGGCATTGAAAAACCGGGACGCGGAGGCCGTCAGGGCCGCGGTCCGCGCCGACATCGACGCCGCTTTCGACGTGCTGGTCGATCTTTTGAAGTAGCGCCCAAACACCCCGGTCTCATGGCTTCTGTCCAAAGAGCGGCTTGTAAGCCGCCGCAGAAAGCGATCACGAATTACCGTTCCATCAAGGTAGCGGCCGCAACAACAGGCGATGCGCAGCAGTGTCATTGCTGACGCTTGCCTATTTGGTATGCTGGTATAATATGTACCTGACATAGCGTGCCCCTTGAGATTACGCTGTGCTCGTGTGGCAAGCCAAGCCGATCGTGTTTTTGGGAGGAAATACCATGAGATTTGTAACTGTGGCGGCGCTCGCCGGCGCCGCAATGGTGGGCGCTGCTATGTTGCCGGCAATGGCATCACAGGACGCGCCGGTCATCGCGCTCGCCAACGCCTATTACGGCAACACTTGGCGGCACCAGATGGTGGAAGCGTTCGAAGCCTCCGCCAAGGAAGCCAAGGCCGCTGGTCAGATCGCCGACTATATCGTCATGAACGGCGATGGCTCGGTGGCGCAGCAAAACAGCCAGATTGCCGAGCTGATCCTGAAGAAGGTCGACGTGCTCGCCGTCGACGCCGCCTCGGAAACGGCAGTCAATGGCATCATCGAAAAAGCCTGCAAGGCCGGCATCATCGTCATCTCTTTCGATTCGGTGGCCTCGGCACCCTGCAACTACCAGCTCAATTTCGACTTCAAGGGCTACAAGGCGACCCAGGCCGAGGCGGTCTTCAAGATGCTCGGCGGCAAGGGCAACATCCTGCAGGTGCGTGGCGTGAAGGGTTCGGCGCCCGACAACGACATGTTCAATGCGCAGCAGTCGGTGCTGGCGAAGTATCCCGACATCAAGGTGGTGGCGACCGTCTATGGCCAGGCGACCGCCTCGGTGGCGCAGGCGGCGATCGCCAATGTGCTGCCCTCATTGCCGCATGTCGACGCCGTGCTCGGCCAGGGCGGCAGCGACGATGTCGGCATCGCGCAGGCCTTCGTCCAGTATGGCGGCGACTACACCGGCAAGATGCCGATCATCGAGGGTGGCGGCGGCACCGACTTCGTCAAATGGTGGGCCGAGGAGAACGCCAAGAACGGCTATCAAACGGTGTCCATGAACACCACGCCAGGTATCGGAGGGGCTGCCTTCTGGCTCGGCCTGTCGCTGCTGAAGGGTGCCCAGGCGCCCAAGCTGATGATCATGCCGGTGGCGACGGTCGATGCCGGCAACCTCAAGGAATACGCCAAGCTGCCAGGCGGCCAGATCATCAGCCCGAGCTATTCGCTGGACTGGGTCAAGCAGAACCTGCTGAGCAAGTAACGCGATCCAGCGCTACCGGATCGGGCGGTGCCGGAGCACCGCCCGATCGTCGCTGTCGAAGAAACGGAGGGCGAATGTCCCAGTCTGCCGTCGCCGATCAGGACAGAGCCGCCGCCAAGGCGCCTGCCGCACCAATCGGGCAAAGTGTCGTTTCGCTCACCGGGATCACCAAGAGCTTTGGACCAACGCTCGCCAACACGGGGATCGACCTCTGCGTCGGTGCCGGCGACGTGATCGGGCTGGTCGGTGGCAATGGTGCTGGAAAATCGACGCTGATGCGTATCCTGTGCGGCGCGATGTGGCCTACGCTGGGCTCGATTTCCTTTGCCGGCGAACATGTGAACTTCGCCGACTACGGCACCGCCGAGGCGCAGCGGCGAGGCATCCGCATGGTGCATCAGGAGCTTTCGCTCTGCGCCAACCTGTCGGTCGCCGAGAATTTTTTTCTGGAGACACCTCAGGATGCGGCGACCCGACCGGGGTGGAGAACGGTTTACAAGGCTCGGGCTCGCGCAGCGCTCGACGCTGTCTTTCCAGGTAACGGCATCGATGCCGACGCCGAAGTCGGCCACCTCTCCATCGCCGAACGGCAGATGGTGGAGATCGCGCGTGCCGCGGCAACGCCCGGCGTCAGGCTGATCGTGCTCGACGAGCCGACCTCGTCGCTCGATCTCGACCGCTCCAAACAGCTGCGAGCCTTCATTCGCGAGCGGGCAAAGGCCGGCCTTGCCTTCATCTTCATCAGCCACAAGCTGCAGGAGATCATCGACATCGCCACCGAGATCGTGGTGCTGCGCAACGGCCGCACGGCGTGGCAGGGCCAGGTCGCGGACGCCTCGATCGGCAGGCTGGTGCAGCTGATGGGCGGCGATGCCAATCCGGTGCATCAGCACGCCGTCTCCGCCGCCTCCGCCCAGGACGTGCTGGTGCGGCTCTCCGGCCCGCTGACATCAGAACTCGGCCGCGACATCGAGATCGTGCGCGGCGAGATCGTCGGGTTGGCCGGCCTCGAAGGCAGCGGCCAGAAGGAGCTGCTGCATAGGATCTTCAGCCCCGACCGCAAGCAGAATAGCGCGGTCACACGACATGCGCAGGCAGGCTTCATCGCCGGAGACCGGCAGAAGGAAGGCGTGTTCCCGCTGTGGAGCGTGCTGGGAAACATCAGCATCGGCGCACTGGCCCGCCGCCCGGCGCTGGGCCTGGTTTCCGATCGCGCCAATCGCGAGATGGCCGCCGGTGCCGCCGGCAAACTGCGGCTGGATGACAGCCGCTTCCAGTCCAACATCACCGAGCTCAGCGGCGGCAATCAGCAAAAGGCGCTGGTCGCGCGAGCGCTAGTCGCCGACACGCCGATCATCCTGCTCGACGACCCGACGCGCGGCGTCGACATCGCCACCAAGCAGGATTTCTACCGGCTGTGCAACGAGATTGCGCGCAGCGGCCGCGCACTGGTCTGGCATACGACCGAGGATGCCGAACTGCTCGCCTGCGATCGCGTGCTGGTCTTTGCCGGCGGACGGATCGTCAGGGAACTCACCGGTGACGCGATCACGGAATCGGCTGTCGTCGGCGCATCCTTCGCCCAGCCGGCTGACAGGCTTGCGGCTGCCCGAGACAAGGATGCGCCAGCGACAAGGCTTGGCCGCAGGCTGGTGGATGCGGCGCCCTTCATCGGGCTTGCCGCCGTGCTGGCCGTGATGGTCTCAGCCAATCCAGCCGTAGCCTCGATCTTCGGCCTCGATCTGCTGCTGATGCCGGCGCTGTCGCTGGTGCTGGTGACGGCCGCACAGATGTTCATTGTCGGCGGCAGCGAGATTGACCTCGGTGTCGGCGCCTTCGCCGGCCTCGTCAGCGTGCTCAGCGCCACGCTGCTTTACGACCAACCATGGCTCGGCGCGCTGGCGCTGGCGGGAGCGCTCGCCGCCTATGCCGGGCTTGGCGGGGTGATCCAGGCGCGCAAGATTCCGGCCATCGTCGTCACGCTCGGCGCCTCCTTCATCTGGGTCGGACTGGGCTATGCACTGCAGCCGACGCCCGGCGGCGCCAGCCCGGAATGGCTGTCGGCGCTCTTCAGCTGGTCGCTTGGCTTCGTGCCCACCTCCATCATCCTCATCGCAGCCGTCGCGCTGATCGTCTTCGTCATCGACCGGCTGCCGCTCGGCGTGGTGCTGCGCGGCTTCGGCAACAACCCGACAGCGATGATCCGCTCGGGATGGTCGCCGACGCGCTATGCGCTGGTGCGCTATCTCATTGCCGGGCTGTTTGCGGGTGCAGCCGGCCTGTCGCTGACGGCGATCAACACGGCGAGCGACATCAACTCCGGCAATTCGTTCACTCTGCTTAGCGTCGCCGCCGTGGTGATGGGCGGCTGCTCGCTGCTGGGCGGTATCATCTCGCCGGTCGGCGCCGTCGCCGGGGCGGTGACGCTGTCGCTGATCGGCGCGTTGCTCGGCACGCTGAACGTCAGCAGCGATTTCAACGCCGCGACGCAAGGCCTGATCCTGATCGCTCTTTTGACGCTGCGCAGCCTAACCGCTGACCGCAGGAGCGAACAATGAACGCTCTGACCGCCTTCAGCCTCTGGACGCAGAGAAACCGCTGGATCTGGGCGGCGATCGGCGTGCTGCTTCTGTGGCTGGTGCTATCGATCGTCACCAACCGCTTCAGCCTGTCCAGCCTGTCGGGCATCATCTTGTCGGCATCCTTCCTGACGATCGTCGGCATCGGCCAGATGTTCGTGGTGACGACCGGGCGCGGCAACATCGACCTCTCAGTTGCCTCGGTGATCACGCTCAGTGCCTTCGTCGCGCTGCTCACCATCAAGGGCCAGGATGCCAATCTCGCCATCGGCGTTGCCGCCGCGATCCTGCTCGGCCTTGCCGTCGGCGCGCTCAATTCGCTGCTTGTCGTGGTGCTCGGCATCCCGGCCATCATCGCCACGCTGGCGACCGGCTACGTGCTGGCCACCGCAACGCTGCTGTCGAACCGGGCGATCTCGGGTTTCAGCGTCAGCCCGGCGCTGAAATACCTGGCATCGGGCCGTATTTCCGGAGTGCCGATCATGGCCGTTATCGCCATATCAGGCGTCGCGGCAACCTCCTTCGTGCTGCGCTACACGGTGTTCGGCCAGTTGTTGTCGGCGGTCGGCCAGAACCGCACTGCAGCTCGGCTCGCCGCCATCAGGACCGGCCCGGTGATCGCATCGGCCTTCATCATCTCGTCGGTGCTGGCGTCGCTCAACGGGCTGCTGCTTGGCGCCTATATCGGCGGCGCCTTCCTCGAAATGGGCCAGCCCTACCTGTTGCAGTCGATCGCTGCGGTGGTCCTCGGCGGAACGCTGATCTTTGGCGGCTCGGCAACCGCCGTCGGCACCTTGTTCGCCAGCATCCTTTTGATCCTGATCGTCACAACGATGCAGATCATCGGCCTTCCTCCGGGCGCCCAGGATATCGTGCAGGGCGTCGTTGTCATCTTCGTGCTCGCGCTTGCCGGACGACAAGCGATGACGCGGCGAGCGCCGGTTGAGCCGACAGACGGCGACGCCGCAATGTCGGCGGGAGACCGGCAGTCGTGACCTGCATCGCATTCACTATTATCGGATTGCCAAAATCTGGTAGCGTGATTATACCAGTTGATAAGTTGACGACGGGCGATACCGTCGGCTGAGATCAGGAGTAGTGACCAGATGACAACGATTGCGCTGTTCGGTGCCGGCGGAAAAATGGGCTACCGCCTGTCGACCAATTTTAGCGGATCGCCCTACACGATACGCCATGTCGAGGTCAGCGATGCCGGCCGCGAACGGCTGAAGACCGGACTGGGTTTCGATACGGTCAGCGCCGACGAGGCGCTCAAGGGTGCCGATGTGGTGATCCTGGCCGTTCCGGACACGCATATCGGCAAGGTGGCGACCAGCATCGAGAGCAAGCTGGTATCAGGCACGATGGTGGTGGTGCTCGACGCGGCGGCACCCTTCGCCGGCCATCTGCCCAACCGACCGGACCTCACCTATTTCGTCACCCACCCCTGCCATCCGCCGATCTTCAACGACGAAACAGACATGGCGGCCAAAAAGGACTATTTCGGCGGCGTCAAGGCCAAGCAGCATATGGTCAGTGCGCTAATGCAGGGACCGGAAGAAGATTACGCCAAGGGCGAGGCGATCGCGAAAATCATCTGGGCGCCGGTCATGCGTTCACACCGTGTCACCGTCGAACAGATGGCCCTGCTGGAGCCTGGCCTTTCGGAGACGGTGTGCGCCTCGCTGTTGGTGGTCATGAAGGAAGCCGTCGACGAGGTCGTGGCACGCGGCGTCGACAAGCAGGCGGCGCTCGACTTCCTGCTCGGCCATATGAATGTGCTCGGCGCCGTCATCTTCGGCGAGACCAAGGGCGTTTTCTCGGACGCCTGCAACAAGGCGATCGAATTCGGCAAGCCGGTGCTGATGCGTGACGACTGGAAACGCGTGTTCGAGCCGGAAGAGATCGCCGCCAGCATTCAGCGCATCACCTGAAAGAGGACAGGCGCTTGCCGCAGCGCCTCGATGCGTCGACCTATCGTTGCCGACGCTCGGTTTTCGCGGCCCATCAGGTACATATCACCTGAATTTGTGATTGACTCATCATACCAGCTGGCTTAGCTGTTCATGGCTCGGATCGACAGGGTTTCGCAGGGATTTTGAAGCCTGGGCGAATGGGGGATGGCTGGGGAGCAACGATCCGTGGAGGGGAAAGCCGGCAAACGGCCCTTTAGCCCGAAAGCGATCCGCCGCCCGTGCCGCCTGACGAATTCGAATGCCGACAGAGGCCTTGGTTGACCAAGGCAATTTTTCAAACGGGAGGACTTCATGAAACTCACACGCAGAATGACGCTTGCGGCTTTCGCCGGCATGCTGGCGCTTGGTACGGCCGTTCCCGCCTACGCGGCGGATCTCATCGCGATCATCACGCCCTCGCACGACAATCCGTTCTTCAAGGCGGAAGCCGTCGGCGCGGAAGCCAAGGCCAAGGAACTCGGCTACGAGGCGCTGGTGCTGGTCCATGACGACGACGCCAACAAGCAGTCCGAGCTGATCGACACCGCGATCGGCCGCGGCGCCAAGGCGATCATCCTCGACAATGCCGGCGCCGACGCCACCGTCGCCGCCGTGCAGAAGGCCAAGGCCGCAGGCATTCCATCCTTCCTGATCGACCGCGAGATCAACGCCACCGGCGTCGCCGTGGCGCAGATCGTCTCCAACAACTACCAGGGCGCCCAGCTCGGCGCGCAGGAGTTCGTCAAGCTGATGGGCGAGAAGGGCAATTTCGTCGAGCTGGTCGGCAAGGAATCCGACACCAATGCCGGCATTCGCTCCAAGGGGTATCACGACGTCATCGACGACTATCCGGATCTGAAGATGGTCGCCCAGCAGTCGGCCAACTGGAGCCAGACGGAAGCCTATTCCAAGATGGAATCGATCCTTCAGGCCAACCCCGACATCAAGGGCGTGATCTCCGGCAACGATACGATGGCGATGGGCGCCTATGCGGCACTTGCCGCGGCGAACCGCAAGGATGTCATCGTCGTCGGCTTCGACGGATCGAACGACGTGCGCGACTCCATCACGTCGGGCGGCATCAAGGCAACCGTGCTGCAGCCCGCTTTCGCGCAGGCGCAGATGGCGGTCGAGCAGGCCAACGACTTCATCAAGAACAAGAAGTCGCCGGCCAAGGAAAAGCAGTTGATGGACTGCGTTCTGGTCAATGGCAACAATGCGGCCAAGCTGGAGACCTTCGCGCTGACGAACTGAGCCCGCGTGAGATGAAT
>NZ_RZRQ01000199.1:0-11378 GCF_003997785.1 Mesorhizobium sp. M7D.F.Ca.US.004.01.2.1
GCACTTTCCTCGCGCAGCTGCCGAACCGCGAAGCTCTCGCCCGTGATCGGCTTTGCCCGCTCCGCAGCTCGCGCGGCGTCCGCCAACTCCTGCGGCGACCGGGCGCCGATGCGGCCGAGTGCCACCTCCTGGTCTCGCTTGAGCTGGTAGAGCGTCCCGGCGTTCTTGATGAGATCCGCCTGCATGGCGGCGCCTTCGCCGAAGTCAGGCCGGCCGCCCTTCACAACGAGAGCGTTGACGGCGGCTTGGGCGCTCGGAAGCGCCAGGGCGGCCCGAGCTGCGGCATCGGTCAGCTTGTCCATGGCCGGAAGCTCAATCTGGATAAGCTGATCCGGCTGTTCGGTGAGGACTACGTCTACATCAACGACAAGGAGATCAGCCGTCAGACGGTCTGCACCGAATGCGGCCACGTCGGCGCCAAGATCAACGTCACCGCCAACACGACGCCGACCGGCTGGTCGCCACCTTTTCCGGCCTGATTTGGTGCCATTCGATCTTGCGCGGTCGCCGCCGCCGGGCGGGTTTGGTGCCAAGTGAAGTTGCGCGGCCGGTTTCTGCCTTTCTGGCTTTCTGGCCCCGCCCGTTCGCCGCAATCCCTTGGTTTTCCGGGCTTCTGGCGGCCCTTCCCGCCATTTATCACCTTTTCCCAGCATTTGGCCGCTGATGCCATCTGAACTTGCGCGTTACATCTATGACCTCGTCGGACGCGACACCGCACGTCCGTTCAGCCCGCATTGCTGGAAGGTGGCGATGGCGCTTGCCCACAAGGGGCTCGACACATCAACCGCGCCGACGCGCTTTCTTGAGGTGCCCACTGTCGAGGGCGGCGTTTCGAAAACCATTCCGGTGATCCGCGACGGCGAGACGGTCGTCGCGGATTCCTTCGCCATCGCGCTTTATCTCGATGAAGCCTATCCGGATCGGCCGACGCTGTTTGGCGGTGAAGGCGGCAAGGCGATGGCGCGCTTCATCGAACGCTGGTCGCAACTGACCATCCATCCCTATGTGACCACCGCGGCGATCATGGACCTTCATGCCATGCAGGACGCGGAAAATGCCGTCTATTTCCGCCAGAACCGGGAGCAGCGTCTCGGCAAGCGGCTGGAAGACGTGATGGCAGCCCGAGACGCCGGGCTCGGCACTTTCAGGGCCTCGCTGGAACCCTTGCGTTCAATGCTCTTCTATCAGCCATTCATCGGTGGCGGTTCGCCGCTGTTTGCCGACTATATCGTCTTCGGCGCGCTGCAATGGGCGCGCATAGCCTCGCCTTACCAACTGCTCGACGACGGCGACGTGGTGGCGCAGTGGTTCACTCGCTGCCTCGACCTGCATGGCGGGCTGGGACGAAAGGTGGCCGCGGCGGCGTGACGCCGCAACGCCTGCCCTTGCCGCAAGGCAGCACGAGGGCCGTCAATGTCCTGCGGAAAAGGTCAGCAGCGAGGAGATAGCTGGGGCCTTACTTGGCCGCCGCCTTCTTTGGCTTGCTGGCCTTCGTGGCAGCCTTTGCTTCCTTGGGGGCGGCTTTTGCCTTGCCGGCGCCAGCTGCCTTCTTGGTTGGCTTTTTGGCTGCCTTCCCCGCGGCATCCTCCTGGTCGACATCGGCCGCCGCCTGATGCCAATGGCGCTCATGGTGTCCGGCCGGCTGTCCCTCTTGCAGCCAGATCTGATGCGCGCGGTTGCGAATGCGTTCCTGACGATCGTCTGTCATGGTCATGTTGCTCCATGCGGGCCGACTTCAGCGCGGCGCCGACGCGCGAGTATAGCAAGCAAAGTCTCATATGGCAGCCATCCGATGTCAGCTTCGGGAGCGCAGCGGCCTGCCCTTCGCTATCGCTCCGGGCGTTCGTCGCTCGGAAAGCCAAGCAATTGGCTTTCCGTCCGCTTCGCGGACCGTTCCTCACCCCTTGGCAATGGGCCGGGCGGCTTGTATAGAGCCCGCCACTCTCAATTCCATTCTCAGACAAGGACGACCCATGGCGCTCGAACGCACATTTTCCATGATCAAGCCGGACGCAACCCGGCGCAACCTCACCGGCGCCATTACCAGGATGCTGGAAGAGGCTGGCCTGCGCGTCATCGCCTCGCGCCGGGTCTGGATGAGCCGCCGCGAAGCTGAAGGCTTCTATGCCGTCCACAAGGATCGCCCGTTCTTCGGCGAGCTGGTGGAGTTCATGTCGTCGGCACCGACAATCGTGCAGGTGCTGGAAGGCGAGAATGCCATTGCGCGCAACCGCGAAGTGATGGGCGCCACCAACCCGGCCAACGCCGCCGAAGGCACCATCCGCAAGGTGCATGCGCTGTCGATCGGCGAAAACTCGGTGCACGGCTCCGACGCGCCGGAGACCGCGGCAGAAGAGATCAAGTACTGGTTCTCGGACACCGAGATCGTCGGCTGAGCCGACAGTCCAGACCTTGGATCCCGTAAAAAAGGCCGGCGTTTCGCCGGCCTTTTTCATTGGCTTGAAACGGATCAGGTCTCGCGCACGAACTGCATGTACCAGGGTGCGACATGGAGCGTATATTGCCGACAATGGAGCGGACCACAGCATGACCAGTGCCATTCCGGGCTTCTTCCAGGGCACAGAGATGCCGAACAGCGGCTGGTGGGAGGCGCTGTGGCCCGACCCCGCCGCCGTGCTTTCGGCAACGGGGATCAAGCCAGGCATGGAGGTGATCGATCTCTGCTGCGGCGACGGCTGGTTCACGCTGCCGATCGCCAGGGTGGTTCGTCATGTCGTGGCCATCGATATCGATGCCGATCTGCTTGAAGCCGCCAGACGCAGGTTGGCCGAAAGCGGCGCGACGAATTGCGACTTTGTCGCGGGAGACGCCTATGAGCTTGCAAGCCTGGTGTCTCGACCCGCCGACTTCATCTTCATGGCCAACGCCTTTCACGGCGTTCCGGACCGGCCGCGTCTGGCGCGCGCGGTGCGGGCGACACTCAGCCCAGGCGGCCGTTTCGCCATCGTCAACTGGCACCAGCGCCCGCGCGAAACAACGATCGTCCAGGGCGAGCCTCGCGGACCTAGGACCGAATTGAGGCTGTCGCCAGAACAGACCATAGCAGCCGCCGAGGCGGGTGGCCTCAGGCTTACCGAACTGGTCGAGGTGCCGCCCTATCACTACGGCGCCGTGTTCGCACCGGCTGAGTGAGAGCATCTGTTCGCTACGGCACCAGCGTGCCGAGATCCGTGGTCAGGCCATGAGCCCGACCATCAAGATGCCTCAGCTTGCAGCGCTAAGGCGCAGAATCTCGCGGCCATCCTTGTCGGCGATGGTGAGCTTGCCGGCATCGACAGTGTATGATGCTGCCTTGGCCAATGCATCGAACAGCGCCTTTTCCTCAGCCATCACCTCCGGCGCGCAGGCCTTGTAGGTCGAGCCGATGTCGCTGATCGCGATCGTTTGGCCATCGACCTTGGCGGTGGCGAAATAGGTGTTGCAGGGGCCGCTGCCGCCTGCCTTGCCGGCCTCGCTGACCCTGAACGTCGCTTGCGGGGCGGTGATGGCACCGATGCCGTCGACATAGTCGACCAGCCAGAGCTGGTCAAAGACGGAAACCGCCGGCTCGGCGCTCGGCGTCACCATCTTCAGCATGATGGTCTGCGGCACGTCGGTCAGCGGATCGACCTGATGGCGCATATCGGAGATGAACAGGAGCTTGTCGTCGACGGTGATGCGGGCTTGCAACGCATAAGTCATCTGCGACCGGATGACGGAAGGGTCGAATTTGATCTCGAAGCTGATCGGCACCTGGCCGGCCGGCTTCACTTTCTGTTCGCCGATAATGGTGGCCGGCGCATCGGCCAGCGACACATCGGCAAGCTGGACAGAGAGCACGGCACTGGGCGGCAAGGCGATGCGCTCGCGATAGATCACCTCGCCTCTCACGGAATTTTCGGCGGCAACAGACAGTTCCGGCACGGCCAATATGCCGACGACCAGAGGCACGAAACCGAAGACGAAGAACTCCGCGATCCTGTCCAGCATGACCATCTCCCTTGCCCCGGGCCGCCAGTGCCCAGGTTGGCCAATGCCCCGGGCTGTCAACGCCCAAGCTGACCAACCGCGCTCAATTGGCCAAAGGATTGCGGTCAATGCATGGCTGCGGCGGTATTTTAGTCCGACGATTTCCAGCGGCCGGCCGCCTCGTCGTCGGCCTCCTTGGCCTCGACCCAACCGCCCTCGGAGCCGTCAGCGCGATGCTCCTTCTTCCAGAAGGGCGCGCGCGATTTCAAATAGTCCATGAGAAAGTTCGCTGCCTCGAACGCCGCGTGGCGATGCGCCGAGGCGGTCACCACCAGCACGATGTTCTCGCCGGGCGCGATCTTGCCATGGCGGTGAATGGCGGTGAGGCCCTGCAGCGGCCAGCGCTCGACCGCCTCGGCAGCGATGCGGGCGATCTCTGCTTCGGCCATGCCGGGATAGTGCTCGAGCTCAAGCGCCGACAAGGTGCCCTGCTCATCCCGGCAAAGGCCGGAGAAAGAAACCACTGCGCCGATATCGGCGCGACCTTGGGTCAGTCTGGCGATCTCGGCGGCGACGTCGAAATCCTGCGCTTGAATGCGCACGACAGGTACGACTGCGCTGGTCATGTCAGCCCCCGGTCATCGGCGGGAACAGCGCAATCTCACGCGCGCCTGCGATCTTCTCGCCGTGCTCTACATGCTCCTGGTTGATGGCGACGCGGATCACGTCGGGATATTGCAGCGCATGCTCGTATTCCTCGCCGCGCGATTTCAGCCAGCGCAGGAGATCGGCGACCGTCTCGACGCCAGCAGGCAGGTCGACGTCTTCCTCAGGCATGCCGATGCGTTCGCGCACCCAGGCAAAATAGATGAGCCGGGTCGTCATCTCATTCGTCCATGATGTGCTTGAGGCCGGCGCGGAAATAATCGTAGCCGGTGTAGAGCGTGACCAGGGCCGCGATCCACAGCAGCACCAGCCCGGTCTGGGTGGTCAGCGGGAAGATCTTGTCGCCGGCAGGCCCGGCCAGCAGGAAGGCGATGGCGACCATCTGGATCGCTGTCTTCCATTTTGCCAGTTGCGTCACCGGCACCGAGACCTTGAGCGCCGCCAGATATTCACGCAGGCCCGAGACGAGGATTTCGCGGCACAGGATGATGATCGCCGCCCACAGCGACCAGCCGGCGATGCCGGCATGACGGTCGGTGTCTGCGGCCAGCAGCAGCAGGCAGGTGGCGACCAGCAGCTTGTCGGCGATCGGGTCAAGCATCTTGCCGATGTTGGAGGTCTGCTGCCAGGCGCGCGCGAGGTAGCCATCCAGATAATCGGTGATCGAGGCGAGCAGGAAGATGATCAGCGCCGACCAGCGAGCGAAGTCGCTCGACTTGAGATGTCCTTCGAGAAAAAAGCACAGCACGACCAGCGGCACCGCGACGATGCGAGCGTAGGTGAGCATATTGGGCAGGTTGAACGCGCGCTTGGCCATATCTAGGGAACTCTTTCTGCCTGCCTACTCAAATCAGAAGCGAATGTGGGGGGTCAACAGGCTAGAATCGATTGGCCAGCCGAAAATACCCGAATCCGTCAGCTCTCATGAAAATGATTGTAGACCAGTTTGGCGACCTGTTCGGAAATGCCGTCGACCTTCCTCAGATCCTCGATGGCCGCGCGGCTGACCGCCTTGGCGGTTCCGAATGCAAGCAGCAGTGCGCGCTTGCGGCCGGGACCGATACCGCTGATCTCGTCGAGCGGGCTCTTGACCATCTCCTTCTTGCGCCGCGCACGGTGCGAGCCAATGGCGAAACGGTGGACCTCGTCGCGCAGACGCTGGACGAAATAGAGCACGGGATCGCGGACCGGCAGAGAAAATGAGTCCCTGCCCCTAACGAAGAAGCGCTCGCGGCCGGCATCGCGGTCCTGGCCCTTGGCGATGCCGATCGCCACCACCCGGTCCTCGATACCGAGATCCGAGAGGATCTTGCGCACCGCCGTCATCTGACCCTGGCCACCGTCGATCAGGATGACGTCGGGCCAGGCCGGGAAGCTGCCGGAGATATCGTCTTCGATATCATCGCCCGCTTCGGCTGCCATCGCCTCGCCTGCCGCCGCATCGCCGGCAACGGCAACATCGCCATGCTCCTTGAGCAGCCGCGAAAACCGCCGCTCCATCACCTCGCGCATCATGCCGAAATCGTCGCCAGGCGTGATCTCGGTCGAGCGGATGTTGAATTTTCTGTACTGGTTTTTGACAAAGCCTTCCGGCCCGGCGACGACCATCGCGCCGACCGCATTGGTGCCCATGATGTGCGAGTTATCATAGACCTCTATGCGCACCGGCGGCTTCGCCAGGCCGAAGGTCTCGGCAAAGCCGGCAAGCAGGCGTCCTTGGGTGGAGGTCTCGGCCAACCGGCGTCCGAGCGCCTCGCGGGCATTCTGCAGGGCGTTGTCGGTCAGGTCCTTCTTCTCGCCACGCTGCGGCACAGAGATCGCGACCTTGCGGCCGGCGCGGGTGGAGAGCGCCTCGGCCAGCAGTTCCTGATCCTCGACGCCATGCGACAGAAGAACGGTCCGCGGCGTCGGCTTGTCGTCATAGAACTGCGCCAGGAACGAACCCAACACCTCGGCTGCTTCCAACGCCGGATCGGCCTTGGGGAAATAAGCACGGTTGCCCCAGTTCTGGCCGGTGCGAAAGAAGAACACCTGGATACAGACCTGGCCGCCCTCCTGGTGGATGGCAAAAACATCAGCCTCGTCGACGGTCGCCGGATTGATGCCCTGGTGGCTCTGCACATGCGACAGGGCCGCAAGCCGATCGCGATAGATCGCGGCCCGCTCGAAATCGAGAGCTTCCGACGCTTGCTGCATCGCGGCCGAGATTTCCGTCTTCACCTTCTGGCTGCGGCCGGACAGAAAGTCCTTCGCCTCGCCGACCAGCTCAGCATAGTCCTGGTGCGAGACCTCTCCGGTGCAGGGGCCGGCGCAGCGCTTGATCTGATAAAGCAGGCACGGCCGCGTGCGGTTCTCGTAAAAAGAGTTGGTGCAACTGCGCAGCAGGAAGGCGCGTTGCAGCGAATTTATGGTGCGGCCGACGGCGCCGGCCGAAGCGAAGGGGCCGAAATAATCGCCTTTGCGCGAGCGTGCGCCGCGATGCTTGTAGATGCCGGGTGAAACATGGTCGCCGGTCAAAAGAATATAGGGAAACGACTTGTCGTCGCGCATCAGCACATTGAATCGCGGCCGCAAGCGCTTGATAAGATTGGCTTCGAGCAGCAGCGCTTCGATCTCGGTGCGGGTGACGACGAACTCCATCGTCGACGTCTCGCGCACCATGCGGCCGATGCGGGTGGTGTGGAAGCGGCCTTGCGCATAGTTGGTGACGCGCTTCTTCAGGCTGCGCGCCTTGCCGACATAGAGCACATCGCCGGCGGCGTTCATCATGCGGTAGACGCCGGGCGCGTTGGGCAGCCGCTTGACCAGCGTCTGGATCACCTCGGCGCCGACCATCCCTTCGGCATCGCCCGCGTGCGGCGTCCAGTCGATAGCGGTGAAGGCGACATCGGGACCGGCTGGTTCGACGATCTCCTCGACCGCCTCGTCCTCGAGGTCGATATCGGGGGGCAGATCGTCGGCGCCGCCGCGCGGCTTGTTTTTGTGGTCTACAGGACTCATTCCGTCATGCCTGTCACATCGGGCGTCTGCCACGCAAGATGCTGGCCACCATCAAGCGCAATCATCTGGCCGGTGACTGAGCGTGCTTCCCAGAGATAGCGGATCGTGGCGCCGAATTCCGACAATTCCGGGCCACGCTTGAGGATCAAGCCATCGACTTGGGCGGCAAAATCGCTGTCGTCCTGGCGCGCGTTCTTCAAGGTAGGTCCCGGGCCGATGGCATTGACGCGGATGCGAGGGCCGAGCGATTGCGCCATCATCTGGGTGGCCGTCCACAAAGTCGACTTGGACAGCGCGTAGGAGAAATAGCGCGGCGTCGGCCGCCAGACGCGCTGATCGATCATATTGACGATCAGGCCCACCTGCCCTTCCGGCAACGCGCGGGCGAAATTCTGCGCCAGCAGCGCCGGCGCCTTCACATGAACGGCAAAGTGCCGATCCCAGGCCCGCCAGTCGAAATCCAGAACCGAATCGTCCTCGAACAGCGACGCATTGTTGACCAGCAGCGAGAGCGGTCCGAGCGCTGCTTGCGCCTGGCCGACGAGGTCGCCGACGGCATCCATATCGGTCAGGTCGGCGGCGATCACGGCGGCGCGGCCGCCGCCGGCGTTGATTGCGGCAGCCAACGCGTCGGCCTCCACACGCGAGCGGTTGCAATGGATGGCGACGGCAAAACCGTGAGCGGCGAGATCGTCAACGATTGCCCGACCGATCCGCTTGGCCCCGCCCGTCACCAGCGCCGTGGCTATGCTCATATGGTGTCAATCCTCAATTTCAGCCCGAAAACACGATGCCGGCGAAATATGGCCGGGCAGGCGTTAAATGGCGTTCGCACCTTGGGCAGCATTGTGGCGAAACAGCCTTTTCGGCGTCCCGACTCGCCTTTGACTCCAAACCGTCCGAGCGGAATATAGGATGCTGGACTCCTTGCACCAAGCGGTGTGCAGTGCAGCATGGAACGGCTCCTGCCATTTCGCTGTTGCGAAGATGCAACGTCAAGGTTCCGCCTCATTCGCGCCGGGGAATGACCCAAGTTCAGGTTCGCTTCAGCCGCATTTTGACACGACATTTGGAACCGACGAACGCCAGATCCGTTTCACCCCCCGGACGGGTAGATGGCGATCGTGAGAAACAAGCCTGTGTCCTGTGGCTTAAGGAGTAAAGAACAATGCAAGCCAATCTCAAATTCGCACGGCCGCTGGCCGTGGCGCTCGGGCTCTTCGCCCTCAGCGGAACTGCCTATGCCGCAGACGTCGTCCAGGAAGAGCCGCCGGCACCCGCGCCGATCGCTGAACTTCCGGTCGCTTCGTGGGCCGGCCCCTATGCCGGTCTCAACGTCGGCTATGGCTTCAGCGGCCATACCAAGGAAAAGGATCTGGGTGTTGACAATGTTGATGTCGGCACGAAGGGTTTCGTCGGCAGCGTCTTCGGCGGCTATCAGTGGCAGCAGGAGAACTTCGTCTACGGCGCTGAAGCCGAACTCGGCTACAATGGCGTCAAGGGCGACGATTCTGGCGTCAATTCCAAGGCAGGGTTCGAAGGTTCGCTGCGTGCCCGTCTTGGTTACGCCGTGACCCCGGAAATCCTGCTCTATGGCACCGGCGGTCTCGCCGGAAGGAGCCTGAAGGTGGAAGATCCGGCATTCGGTACGGACCGCGCAACGATGCTCGGCTGGACCGCTGGTCTCGGCACCGACATCAAGCTGACCGACAATGTGTTCGGCCGTGTCGAGTACCGCTACACCGACTTCGGCAGCAAGAGCTTCGATGGTATCGGCAAGGTCAAGGCCACCGACAACCGCGTCACCTTCGGCGTTGGTATGAAGTTCTAAGTCGTTCAAGCCACGACACGAAAAAGCCGGGCCTCGCGCCCGGCTTTTTTTTGAGCCTGAGTGGCCGCACAGGAGATCGAAGCGATCACCCTGGGCTAATCAAGTCGATCAGCCTGGTTGATCGGGCCGATCAACCGGGTTGGATCGGGCCGATCAACCGGGGATGCACGGCCTCAACTCTGGAAACTTCTCGTCGAAGCGCGCTGCCCATCGTGTCAGCCGGGCGCGACCCTTCTCCCATTTTCCGGCAAAGCGTAACGAGAGATAGCCGAGGCAGGCGCGCAGCGCCATTTGGCCGGCGGTGATCTTCTTCGGCAGCTTCGGCGGGTTGGCGTTGAGCAGATCGAGTGCTGCCGTGATCTTTGCCCATTGGCGATCGAGCCAGGGCTGGTAGACCATCTCCTCAGGCCGTGCGCGCCGCTCATAGACCATCGACAGCGCACAATCACAAATGCCGTCCGCCAGCGCCTCCAGCACTTCCGCCTCGAGCCGCTTGTCGGGATTGCGCGGGAAAAGCGCGCTCTTCGAAACCCGGTTGAGGTGCTGGGTGATGGCGCGGCTGTCATGGATCGAGCGGCCGTCGTCGAGCACCAGAACCGGGATCTTGCCGAGCGGGTTGGCGATCATCAAATCGGCCGGCTTCTCCTCGGTCTTGATCGGCACCAGATCGACGGCGATGCCGGCATAGGCCGCTGCCATTCGTACCTTGGAACTGTAGGGAGAAGACGACGCATAGAGCAGTCTGGGCATGATAGGTTCCTGTTTTGCAGGCGGGCAGTGTTGACCGATCAGACGCGATCGAGCAATGGCCACAAGCGGAAAACCCGGCCGCCAGCGAGCGACATGCATCAGCGTCGTTGACCGACACCGTTTAGCGAACGCTCCATGATGATGGTGCGTTCATCACCGTAGCAGCTGTCTCGAACTGCCTTGAATCCAAGCCCGGCGTAAAATGGCTCCGCCGTCACCGAGGACGGCACGGTCAGCACGGTGACGCCGCCAGCGTGCGCCGCTTCCTCAACCTCCGCCATAAGTCGTTTGCCGATACCACGGCCTTGCAGTTCAGTATCCACAAAGACGGATCGGACAATGCTTCCATCGAGGCTGGCTGTTCCAACGATCCTGCCACGCACAACCGCGACAGAAACCCTCCGCTTCCTCAAAAGCGCAGAGACAGCGGATGGGCTGAAGTTCTGCTCCACGCGAGCGATGATGTCTTGCGAATAGTCTTTCGCATTGGTCTGTCGCAGAGCTGCCAGGATCACGCGGCTCACGGCTTCCGCGTCGTCCTTGTTTGCCGTGCGAATCGTGAGTTCCGAAGTCACTTCACCACCAGGCAGCCGACCCGAATTCTCTGCGGAGCAGACAATGGTGGCACGCGGATCATCCAGTCAACAACCAAGACTGAAAAGCCTTACGCCGAACATTCGATCCGCATAGACGACACAAAAAAAGCCCCACCGGACTTCGCCCTATGGCGAAGTCCTGGGAACTGCGAAAAGATATCCTCCGTCCGCCTCTGTCTCGCCTTCCGACTACCGAAGCAATGAGCGGGGCGCCTGTCAGGCACCCGCCCCTTGTGTCTCGGCACCGCCCCCGGCGAGGGAAGACGCGATTACTTCTTGCCGGCCTTCGCGGGTGCTGCCTTCGGCTTGGCCGCGGGTGCCGCTTTCTTCACCGGTGCTGAAGACTTCGCTGCCGCCGCCTTCTTTGCCGGTGCAGCCTTCGCTGCCGGTTTCTTGGCAGGTGCAGCTTTCGCAGCCGGCTTCTTTGCAGGTGCCGCCTTCTTCACTGCGGGTTTTGCCGCAGCCTTTGCAGCCGGCTTCTTGGCAGGCGCCGCCTTCGCAGCCGGCTTTGCCGCCGCCTTGGCAGGTGCCGCCTTCTTCACTGCAGGTTTTGCAGCGGCCTTTAC
>NZ_RZRQ01000019.1:0-37689 GCF_003997785.1 Mesorhizobium sp. M7D.F.Ca.US.004.01.2.1
GACATAGACCACCGCGATGCCGAGCGCGGCCAGTCGGCGGATGACGGTGAACAGCAGCGAAACCTCGTTAGGCGTTAGCGAGGACGTCGGCTCGTCCATCACCACCACGCGGGCTTCGTGGGCGAGCGCACGGGCGATCTCGACCATCTGCTGCTGGCTGACCGGCAGCGACCCCGTCCGCGCCGCCGGATCGACGTTGAAGCCGATGCGGTCGAAAAGTGCTGCTGAATCGGCGCGGATCTTCTTCCAGTCGATCGAGCCGCCTTTGCCGGTCGGATAGCCTTCAAGGAAGATGTTCTCGGCGACGGTGAATTCGGAGATCAGCGCGATCTCCTGGAACACGACCTTGATACCCTCCTTCAGGCTGTCGCGCGGCGACTTGATGTCGACCTCGCGGCCACGCATGCGGATGGTGCCGGCATCCTTGCCGTAGACGCCGGCCATGATCTTGATCAGCGTCGACTTGCCGGCGCCGTTCTCGCCCATCAAGGCGTGGATCTTGCCTGGCTCCAGGGTGAAGTCGACATTGTCCAGCGCCACGACGCCCGGAAAGCGCTTGTCGATGCCGCGCAGTTCCAGCGCCGGCACGTTCGTGTCGATGGCCGCGCCTTCGCCAGGGTGGAAGAAATCAACGGACATTGGCTCTGTTCCGGATGATGTCGAGATAGGTTGCCAGGATGATGATGACGCCAGGGACCACCATCTGCAGGTCCTGGTTCCAACCGAGAATGATGATACCGTTGTCGATCACCTTAAGCACCAGCACGCCGAGCAATGTGCCGAACAGCGAGCCCCGACCGCCGAGCAGGCTGGTGCCGCCGAGAATGACGGCGGCGATCACCGTCAGTTCGAAGCCGCGCCCGGCGGTCGGTTGGCCGGCATTCATCAGCGACGACAGGATCATGCCGGCGACGCCTACACACAGGCCAGTGACGATGAAGGCAAACAGCTTGAGGCGTTCCGAACGCACGCCGGACAGCCTCACCGCCTTTTCGTTGGCGCCGACCGCATAGAGGTAGCGGCCAAGCGTGGTGAAGCGCAGCGTCACATAGGCGACCGCGAAAATCAGTGCTGCCAGGATGACGGGCACCGGCACCGCGCCGACATAGCCGGCGCCGAGATCGGTGAAGCTGGTCAGTTGGTTGTGGTTCTGCACCGCTTCGCGTGTGAACAGATAGACGCCGCCCTGCAGCATCATCATCGTGCCGATGGTGGCGATCAGCGAGTTCACCCTCAGCCTGGTGACGACCAGCCCGTTGAACAGGCCAACCCCTCCGGCAAAGGCAAGTGCCGCCAGCATGCCGAGCGCGAGGCTGTGCGTCGAATTGAGCACGGCCATGCCGATGCAACCGACAAAGGCGAGCGACGCGCCGACCGACAGATCGACCTCGGCGGTGATGATGAGCATCGTCATGCCCGAGGCAACGATCAACACCAGCGCGCATTGGCGCAGGATGGCGATGATGTTGGCCTCCGAATAAAACTGTGGCGCCGCGATCGAGATGGCGATGCACAGCACCGCCAGGATGACGCCCAGCACGAGCTGGCTGCTGCCCAGAAGCTGGCCGCCGATAAAACGCCTGGGCGCGGAAGCGTGTGTAAGCTCGCTCATATCAGTCCATTCCCGAGCCGTTTTGCATCAGGCGCCGGAACCCGTCGCCTTGTCCATGCCGCCAGCGGCACCTGACTGCCCGCCCTTCCCGCGACGCGGGAAGGGCAATGTCGACCAGCCTTACTTCTTCAGGTCGGCCGAAGTCTTCATGCACTTTGCCGGTGGCTGCAGTGCGTTGACGGCATCCCATTTGATGGTGCGGGTAGTGCCGTCGTAATCGTAGAACTTCTTCCAGTCCTCGCCGTTCATCGGTGCGGTCGGGCTGACGATGTGCTCAGGCACTTCCTCGTTGTTGAAGAGTTTCACCGCGGCATCGATGGCGGTGAAACCTTCCTTCTCGGGGAACATCGCGGCTTCGATCCTGTAGGACGGCTCGTTCTGCATCGCGTTGATGAAGGCAAGCCCCTCACCACCGGTGCCGACCGTCAACAGGCCATCCTGCGATTTGCCGGCCGCTTTCCAGGCCTGCAGGCCGCCGAGCGACGATGAATCGTTGATGCCGTAGATGATGTTGATGTCGGCGTTCTTTGCCAGTGCCGCCGACGACACTTCGAGCGCGCGGTCCGGATTGCCGCCGCCGTCAAGGTCGTGGACCATGACCGCGTCAGGGATGATCGTCTTCAGTCCGTCCATGAAGCCGTGCGAGCGCAATACCGTGGCGGAAAGCAGCGGCAGCCCGACATTCATCACCTTGGCAACGCCGCCCAGCTTTTCCTTGGCATATTTGCCGGCCTCGACGCCGGAGAAATAGCCGGTGTCATAGTCGCAGATGGCAACCATGGTCGTCATGCCCTTGACCGGGTTGCCTTCAAGCACCACCGGGATGTTGGCAGCTTTGGCTTGACGCAGCAGCGGCACCACACCTTCTTCATTCACGGGGGTGATAATCAGCACATCAACGCCCTTGGCGATGAAGTCTTCGGCCGCGGCGACCTGCTTGGATATGTCGAGATTGGCGTCCTGCACCTCGACCTCGATGCCGAGTTCCTTGCCGTGAGCCTTCATGCCCTTGATGACATTCTGGTACCACTCATGGGTGGCGTAGTTGGTGACGTAGCCGATCTTCTTCGGCATGTTTTGCGCTTGGGCGGAGGCGGCGGCGAAGGCGACGGCTGCCGCCGAGGCAAACAGCATTGTTTTAGACCAGTTCATACTCTTCTCCCAATTTTCATCAGTACGGTTCAGTCTTAGAACGGTAGGCCCGCCGTCCCGGGTTGCAGTCAAAGTCAGGTCGCGGCGTCACCCGCACCGAGAGCTGCGGAAACCTTGTTGGCGGCAGCCATGGTACGCTCAAACACTGTCTCGCGGTCGAAGCGGGCGGCCTTCTGCGGCAAGAAGGGAACCGTCAGTGCCGCGATCACGGCGCCGGTGTGGTCTCGAACCGGCATAGAAATGTTGATGCAGCCATCGACGGCCAGAGAGGAGCGCATCTCGAAGCCACGATCCAACGCCTCTGCGAGCCGCACCTCGATTTCGGCACGCGACCCCTGCCCTTCACCGGCAGCGACGATGCGCTCGACGATGGCATCGCGATCAGCCGGGCTCTGGTGTGCCAGGAGCACGGCGCCCGAACTCGTCTCCATGATGGGGAAATGCGAGCCCAGCGCCACCGAATAGCGCATCGGCAAGGGCGAATCGATCTGCAGGACGACCAGGACATTCTGGCTCTCCCGCACCACCAGATGGCAGCTTTGATCCGCATTGGCCGCAAGCTCCCGCATGACCGGCAATGCGCACTCCACCAGCCGGTTAACGGGAGGATGCATATGGGCCAGTTCGAAGAGCTTGAGCGACAGACGGAAACGGTCGCCGCGCGTGCGCAAGATGAAGCCGCGTTTTTCCAGCAAAAGAAGGATGCGGTAGATTTCGTGGATGGAGCGGTCAAGGCCGTTGGCAATTTCGGTCTGGGTCAGCGCCTCGCCCTGCGCGGCCATGAATTCCAGGATATCGAGTGCCTTCTCGGCTGCCGGCGCGCGATATTCGCCGCGCCCGTTTTCGCCGTCATCAAATGCCCTGGCGACGGTGGCCATCACGCGACGCTCCGTACCGACTTCGTCGAGGGCCGCGTCTCGCGGTAACGCCGGTTTATCCAGGCAGCCAGTTCCGTGATCGACAGCTCGCCGGCGATGGCAGCCCCGACACGCGGCGCGGTCTCGCGGAAAAATGTTATGAAGCCGGCATGGGTAGGGCGCAGATAAGACGACTGTATCGTCTTCAGCGTATCGGCAAAGAAGTCACCCGAGGTGGCATTGACCGCCTTGTCCTGCCAGGCCGATAGCGAGCCGGGCTGCCCGCCGGCGCTGACATACTGGCCACGCTGGTTGTCTGGCGAGCAGAGAAACAAGGCATAGTCGATCGCCGCCTGCACGTTGCCCGACTGGGCGCTGACACCGATGCCCGCGCCACCAAGCAGCGCGCCGGCCGAACCCGGCGTCGGCGCGTCGGCGAAGCGCAGCTTCGGTGTTTCGCTGCGTGATGCATAGTTCACATAGCCGAAAGCGAACGGGACATAGACGACGTCGTCATTGGCAATCATGTGGTCGTAGCAGCGGATGGGGTTCCACTGCCGTGAGCCCGGATGCGACAGGTCCGACAGCTCGCGCAGCTGGCCGATGGCTCGTTCGACCTTGTCGCGGCTGATGAAATCGTCGGCCTCTTCCTGCGGATCGCCAAGCGTCAGCAGCAGGCACATGGCATCCGTCGGGACCAGAGGCAGGCCGAGCCATTTTCCATCCTTGCGGGTACGGCGGCCGAGATCGACAACATCGCCATGGGAGCGCGGGGCATCGCCATAGGCGGCCATCAAATCCGGCCGAAAAGACGCCACCTGACAGGCGGCATCGATCGGGAGTGCCCATTGGCGCCCCTCCCTGGCGTAGGATTGCCACGACTTGCCAACCGTATCCCGTTCGAAGACCTGGCGCTGCTCGCCGGTCAGATGCTCATCGAAAGGAACCATGAGCCGGCCACTGGCGATCTCGCCAATGAACGGGTGATCGAAGACGACGAGATCATACTGGCCGAGAACCCGGTCGATCGCCCCTTCGCCAAATTCGTAGAGGCTGCGGCGATCCCATTCGATCTCGAGACCGGGATGGTTTGCGCAATAGGGTCCGACGCTGGCGTCAAGCGGACCCCAACAACGCCTATGATCCCACGCCAATCCGCGCAGCTTCGTCATACTCTTCAAATCCTCCCGGCGGCCGGACAACAGCCGGCCTTGCCGTCGACATAGCACTAATTTTCATTGGTGCAAACTATTTTCACTTACACAAACTGCGCAAATGACCTCCCAGCGATCCAAAGCAGCGCTTCAAGCCAGATCGAAACGTTCCACGGCGCGCATGACGCCACGCAGCTCGGCGAGGCCTTTCAGCCGGCCGATCAGCGAATAGCCGGGATTGATCCTGGTCTTGCCGATGTCGTCGGCGAGCAGATGGCCATGGTCTGGTCGCATCGGAATGCGCCAGTCGGCGCGGCCTTCCCTGCGACGGCGCGTCTCTTCCTGCATCAGAGCCAGGATGACATGCGCCATGTCGGTGCCGCCCTCGAGATGCTCACCCTCATAAAACGAGCCGTCATCCTCGATGGTGATGTTGCGCAGATGAGCGAAATGGATGCGGTCGGCAAATTCCTTGACCATGGCGACGATGTCGTTGTCGGCGCGTGTCCCGTAGGAGCCAGTGCAGAATGTCAGGCCATTGGCGGGGCTATCGACGGCGTTGAGGATGAACCGCGCATCCTCGGCGGTCGAAACGATGCGTGGCAGGCCATAGAGCGAGAAGGGCGGGTCGTCGGGATGGATGCACATGCGTACCCCTTCCTCTTCGGCCACCGGAATGATCTCGCGCAGGAACCAGGCAAGGTTGTCGCGCAACTCCTTTGGTCCGATCGCATCGTATTCCGCCAGGGCCGCGCGAAAACTTTCCCTGTTGTAGCTGCGCTCGGTCGCTGGCAGGCCGGCGATCAGGTTGCGCTCGATCCTGTCGATCGCCTCGCTGCTCAACTCCTTCAGCCGCGCTTCCGCCTCAGCGATGCGGGCGGCGCTGTAGCTGGCCCCAGCATTGCTGCGCTTCAGCACGAACAGGTCGTAGGCCGCGAAATCGATCGCATCGAAACGCAGCGCATAACCCGTCGTCGGAAGCCGATAGGCCAGATCGGTGCGCGTCCAGTCGACCACGGGCATGAAATTGTAACAGATCGTCGCAATGCCGGCCTTGGCGAGCGCGCGGATGCTGTCGCGGTAGAAGCCGGCATAGCGCTCGCGTTCCGGTGCGCCGATCTTGAAGGAGTTATGGACCGGGATGCTCTCGACAACCGACCATGTCAGGCCAGCGGCCTCGATGATCCGCTTGCGCTCCAGAATGCTCTCGAGCGGCCAGGCACGCCCGTCATAGATATCGTGCAAGGCCGTCACCACGCCTGTCGCACCTGCCTGCCTGACATGCTCAAGCGTCACCGGATCACCCGGTCCATACCAGCGCCAACACTGTTCCATGAAGCCTCCTAAACGTCAGAAGGCAATCTTATTTGTTGGACCACAAACCTGTCAACAAGCAAAAATTGGATTTTCATCGGGCCATTCCAACTTTTTTGAGCGCTTTCGGTTGATTTCTTATCTGCTCGGCCCTAGTCTTGGTCCAACAAATATCCAGGAGGCAATCACTTGGAGCAGGCTGATCACGACCCGGCGGGAGCGACAGAAGACGCTAGGCCCAGCAGTTCGGCCGTCGACCAGACCGTGCGGCAGATTCTCGACCTTATTCGCAATCGCGCCATGTCCGTCGGCGACGTCCTGCCTACAGAAAGGGAGCTCTGCGAACTGTTTGGCACCAGCCGCAATACGATACGCGAAGCGCTGCGCACCATCCGCACCTATGGCCTGATCGACCCCAAGCCGCGTGTCGGCGCGGTGCTGGCCGATCGCCAGAATGTCGCTATCCAGAACTTCTTTGCTGCCCAGATGGACATCTCGAGGACGTCCTTCAACGATATCCAGGGGTTTCGCCGCATCATCGAAGTGAGCATCGGCGACCACATCATTCTCAATGCCAGCGCCGCCGAACTTGACGCCCTGGACGAGGTCAACGGCCTTATCGAAACCAGCAAGGATGTCCAGGAGGCGGCGCAGCGCGATTTCGATTTCCACCTGGCGCTGATGAAGCTCGCCGGCAACCGCATGCTGGTGCAGACCTACCAGTTCCTGTCGCCGGTTATCCAGCACATCATGACCGTCGGGAAATCCATCCGGCCGGTGCTCAGCGAAACACGTCGCGCACATGGCGAGATCATTGCGGCGCTGCGCGCGCGCGATCGCATCGCCTATTGTTACCTGATGAGCCGGCATCTCGATTTCGGCTTGCGCTTCGTTCCCGACGACCTCGAAAACGCGCGAACCTCGCCGGCGCAGCCGGACCTGACATCTTCCAAGGATTTGCACCATGTCTGATTTTGAGAACAAGGTTGCGCTGATCACCGGCACGACCGGCATCGCGCTCGCCACCGCGAAGCGTCTGGCGCAGGGGGGTGCTGCGATCATCGCCTGCGGTATCGATGAAGCAGCCAATGCGGCCATGCAGGAAAGCCTCGCCGGAGCCGGGGCGAATGCGCTGGTGCAGACGGTTGACGTTTCCGTTTCCGACCAGGTTCGTGACGCGGTCACGGCGGGCGTCAAGCGGTTCGACGGTATCGATATCATCGTCAATTCCGCGGCTATCCATCCGTACGGGACCGCGACGACGACCGACTGGGAAACCTGGAACCGGGCGATGACGGTCAATATCGGCTCGATCTATCTGACCGCGCATTTCGGCATCCCGGAAATGATCAAGCGAGGCGGCGGCGCCATCGTCAATGTCGCCTCGGTGCAGGGTTTCGCCTGCCAGCAAAACGTCGCCGCCTATGCCACGACCAAAGGCGCCATCCACACGCTGACGCGCTCGCTGGCGCTCGACTACGCGACATCAGGCATCCGGGTCAATTCGGTCAGTCCGGGCTCGATCCGCACGCCGATCCTCGAGAAGGCAGCGCGCGGCGACAATGGCAGCGACGCCGATGTCGATGAGGCCTACAGGCGTTTCGGCGCGGCCCATCCGCTTGGCCGCATCGGCGAACCCGAGGAAGTGGCGGAGCTCATTGCTTTCCTGTGCTCGTCGAAAGCCGGCTTCTGCACCGGCGCCGACTACAAGATCGATGGCGGCCTGACCGCCGGCATTGGCGTGAAATAGATCATGAAGATCGGTCTTGGCCTTTACCGGGAGTCGCTGACACCAGGCAATTTCCGTTTCGCCCGTCAGGCTGGCGCCACCCACATCGTTGCCCACCTCACCAACTATTTTCGCGGTCGCGACCCATCGCTGTCGGCCGGCAGCGAAACGGAAGGCTGGGGCGACTGCTCCACCGATGAACTCTGGAGCTACGAGGACTTCGCTGGCCTGGTGAAGACCGTGCGCGACAATGGACTGGAGATCGCGGCGATCGAGAATTTTTCACCCCGCTTCTGGTCCGACGTGCTGCTCGGCGGGCCCGATCGCCCGGCGCAAATAGAAGGGTTGAAGCGCCTTGTTCGCGATGCCGGGCGCGCCGGCATTCCATGTATCGGCTACAACTTCTCGATTGCCGGTGTCTGGGGCTGGTCGCGTGGCCCGTTCGCGCGCGGTGAGGCCATGTCGGTAGGACTGGACCTTGCCGCCATCGATCCAGATCTGCCCGTTCCCGACGGCGTTGTCTGGAACATGCGCTACCGCGCCGGCCGGCCGAATGCCGAGCCGGTGAAGGTCAGCACCGATGAGCTTTGGCAGCGGCTCGGTGTCTTCCTGCGCGAGATCGTACCGGTGGCCGAAGAGGCCGGCGTCGTGATGGCGGCGCACCCCGACGATCCGCCGGCCGAGGCGCTGCGCGGTGCTGCGCGGCTCGTCAACCGGCCGGAAAAATACGACCGGCTGATGGATATGGTCGACTCGCCGTCCAATGGACTGGAACTCTGTCTCGGTTCGCTGCAGGAAATGCCTGATACCGATGACATTTACGAGCACGTCCGGCGCTTCGCCCGACGCCAGCGCATCGGCTACATCCACTTCCGCAACGTGCGCGGCAAGGTGCCTACCTACCACGAGACCTTCGTCGATGACGGCGATATCGACATGGCCGAGATCGTCCGCATCCTTCGCGATGAAAACTATGACGGCGTGATCATCCCCGATCATACGCCGGAAATGTCCTGCGACGCACCGTGGCACGCCGGAAAGGCTTTTGCCTTGGGCTATATGCGTGCGCTGGTTCAGAACGCCGCAGCGCTGGGACCTTCCCGCACCGCCAATTCCACGAGCACCCTAAGGCAAGGCTCATGACAAGATCGACGCGCCTCTATGCCGACGACGCTGAAATGTATCGTTTATTCGAAAAAGAGCTCTTCGTCGCGGTGGTCGGAGACGTAATGGATACGCTGGGGCTGCAGCATCAGTTCCTTCCGCCCGTGTTCAAGCCGGTCGACGAGAAGACGCGCTTGCTCGGTCGGGCCATGCCGGTGCTCGAATCCGACATCTTTCTGTCCAACGAACCGACCCGCAATCCGCTGATGACCAAACCGTTCGGGCTGATGTTCGAAGCGCTGGATGATCTGAAGCCCGGCGAAATCTACGTCGCCAGTGGCGCTTCGCCGCGCTACGCGCTGTGGGGCGAGCTTATGTCGACCCGCGCTAAGATCCTCGGCGCGCATGGCGCGCTGGTCGACGGCTTTGCTCGCGACACCGACGGCATCAAGGCGCTGGAATTCCCGTGCTTCTGCACCGGTTACTATGCACAAGACCAGGGCGTGCGCGGCAAGGTCATAGACTATCGCTGCGCACTCGAGATCGGTGGTGTGCGGATCGAGCCGGGCACGCTCCTGTTCGGTGATAAGGAAGGGGTCCTCGTTATTCCACGGCAAGTGGAGGAAGACGTCGTTCGGCTGGCCCTCGAAAAAGTACGTGGCGAAAGGCTTGTCGCCAACGCGATCCGCGAGGGCATGAGCGCGGTGGAAGCCTACAAAACCTTCGGCATTATGTGACACGTCGGTTGATCGACCTGCGCAAGACGGTCGACGCCGTTTGTATCCCGTTGACCAAACTGGATCTCGCGACCCTTGCCAGACGGTCTCCAAAATTCGGTGGCTTCCTGACGTGTTGAGAATGTGGGCGCGATGCGCACAGGCATTCAGGCGATGCATGGTGCGGAGACCGTCATCAATCCAGTAGGAGAGCTACTTCCTGATGCCGGAGTGAGCGGCCGTCGCCATCGAAAAGGTGCAGATCCTGCGGGTGCGCTGACAGCCTCACCGCGCTTCCGCGGGTGACTGCGGCATTGCCAGGCAGCTTGGTCACCAGCGGCAGATCGGCGCGGCCGATGTCGATATAGACAAGCTGGACCTCGCCGAGTTGCTCGACATAGTCCACTGTCCCCTCGAACAGAAAATCAGGCCCGGTGACGACGAACAGGTCTTCCGGTCGCACGCCGAAGCTGACCTCAGTTCCCTTGGAGGACGCTGGCGTCGCCAGGGGCACGGTCACCTTGTTTGCGCCTATATGGCTGATCGCCGTTGTCGCACCGGCGGTCTCTATCCTGGCCGGCACGATGTTCATGGCCGGTGAGCCGATGAATTGGGCAACGAACAGATTGCCGGGCCTTTTGTAGAGATCCATCGGCGTGCCGACCTGTTCGACGTGACCGTCCTTCAGCACCACGATACGGTCGGCCAAGGTCATCGCCTCGACCTGGTCGTGGGTGACGTAGATCATCGTCGTGTTGGGCATCGATTCCTTGAGCTTGGCGATCTCGATGCGGGTGGCGACGCGCAACGCCGCGTCGAGATTCGACAGCGGCTCGTCGAAGAGGAAGACCTTGGGATTGCGCACGATGGCGCGGCCGATGGCGACGCGCTGGCGCTGGCCGCCCGACATCGCCTTGGGCAGACGATCGAGATACTTGGTCAGTTGCAGGATTTCAGCCGCTTGCTTCACCCGCTGGTCGATCTCGGCCTTGCCGACCTTGGCGATCCGCATGCCGAAGGCCATGTTCTCGTAGACCGTCATGTGCGGATAGAGTGCGTAGGACTGGAACACCATGGCGATGCCCCGCTTCGACGGCGGCACGTCGTTGACTATCTCGCCATCGATGCACAGGTCACCGGAGGTGATTTCCTCCAGCCCGGCGATCGACCGCAGCAAGGTCGACTTGCCGCAACCCGAAGGCCCGACGAAAACTATGAACTCGCCAGATTTTATGTCGAGGTTGACGCCATGGAGAATGTCGACACTGCCGTAGGACTTCCTGATCTGCCTGAGTGTCAGATCGGCCATTGTGCTCTCCTCGATTGCATGACGGTGGGCAAGGTGCTCGGCATAATGCCTACTTCTTGCGGTGGCCTGGCTTCAGCCCAGCCAGCAGATTGGTGATCTTGTCCGCCCTCCGGTTGCGGATTTCGACGTCGTTCTTGCGGCGGACTGCGCTGCGGACGAGCTTGGCGCCGAGGTAACGGAACGGTTCGGGCGGCAATGACATCCGGCGTTCGATGCCAACCAGGCCGCTGGCGCTCCAGCGATCCTTGCGCTCCAGCACCAGACTGGCCAGGATTCGCCCGCCAATCGGCGTCTGTGCGATGCCGGTTCCGTTGAAGCCCATGCCATAGAAGATGTTGGGATGGCCACGCAGGTGATCGAAGACCGGGACGTGCTCGGGCACGCAGTCGATGGGGCCTGCCCAGTCATACTCGACCGGCACATCACGCAGCGCCGGATAGACCCGACGCAGCTCCCGCACATTGTCGCGGCCATGCTCCGGGCTGCGGTTGAAGCTGGCGCCGAAGTTCCCGCTGAAGGCCACGTTGCCGCTTCCCCGGCCGAACACGACCCTGCCCTTGCGGGTACGCTGATAGTACAGAACCTGGCTCTGGGAGTCGCAGATCGAGGTACCGTCGCGCCAACCGATCATGTCGAGCAATTCCGGCACCGCGGCAGTAGCGATCACCTGGCTGTCGACGACGTAGAGATGGCGGCGCAGCTCCGGCAGCGCCGAGAGCCATGCATTGGCTGCGAGCACGACCTTCTCGGCCTGCACCATGCCCCGCGCCGTGCGCACCTTGCATGTCCTGCCTGGCTCGATGTCGAGAACCGGGCTGCGCTCATGGATGATCACGCCGCGCGCCAATGCCAGGTTGCGCAATCCGATCGCCAGTTTGGCCGGATGGACCGTACCGGCATTGGTCTCGACGACACCGGCATAGGATGCGGATGAACCGGTGCGGCGTTCGATGTCCTCGGCCGTCAGCGGCTTGAAACGGTTCTCTCCCACCGCCGCCGTCATGGCAACGGCGTGCTCCCACGCGCCTTCCTGGGCAATCGAGCTCGCTGTCCACAGCCATCCGTCCAGCCGCAGATCCATGTCGATCGTGCCGTTTTGCTGCAGCGCCTTCAACTCCGCAATCGACGCCACCGTGTCGGCACAGAGTTGTCGCGCCTCTTCGAGGCCGACGACCGTGCTGATCTGGTCGAGCTCGGCGAACCACGAGTGGACCTGACCACCATTGCGCCCCGAGGCGCCTGAACCACAAAGGTCCGCTTCAAGGACAACGACCCGCGTTTCGGGAGCAAGCTCACGGATACGCAGCGCCGTCCACAGGCCGGTGTAGCCGCCGCCGACGATCACCACATCGGCGCGCTCATTGCCCTGCAATGGATCAGTCACCGCGCCGGCGCCGATATCCTGCAGCCAGAACGACCGGTCGGACGGAAGCGCTGCTGCCGGCTGTCGCAGACGAAGTGTCGTCACGGTCAGGCTCCCTGCGCGTCGGTGATGAAGCTGGCGTATTTGGCCGGCAGCCATTCTGGTATGGGACGGGGCTTCTGGGGAAATCCGCCGAGATGCGTACAGGTCTGCGCCGCCGCTACTGAAGCTGTGTGCAGCGCTTCGGCTGGCCCCCGGCCTTCGAAGCGGAGCGCGGTCAGGAATGTCGCGATGAAACTGTCGCCGGCACCGCATGTGTCGACCACGTCGACCAGTGTGGCCGGCGCATGCACGACACCCTTGCCGTCATCGAAATAGGAGCCGCGGCGTCCGCAAGTGACGACAACCTGCCGCGCGCCGGCGGCCCTGAGTGCGGTGAGCAACGGCTCGACCGGCTTATCGACCTCGTCAGGCCCTGAGGCAAACAGCAGTGGCACACCGTCGAGCGGCAGCGCCAGATGCGTCGTCGATACGTCGATGCTGAACGGCACATGGTCTGCCACCAATCGTCGGACAAGGTCCTTGTTGGCGTTGGTGCCGAGATGCACCCAGTCAGCTCCGGCGATAACTGCATAATGCTCCGGCGCCGGCATGTAGTTTTCACCGACCCCGAACGATTCGTGCAGGAACTTCCGATCCCCGGATTCGTCGCGGAGCAAGGTGACGGCGGTGTCGCCGGGGCGCCGTTCGACATCGTCCGGCGACAGGCCGACACCTGCCAGTTCGGCAAGCACCACGTCACCCTCGGGGTCCTCGCCGACGGCGCCGAAATAGCGTGCCGTCCAGCCGTTGCGCCGCCACTGCGCTGCAACATTCAGCGCATTGCCACCGACGGTGAGCAGGCCGCTGGTGAGATAGGTGTCGAGGCAATTGTCCCCGACGGCGACGAGCTTTGGCTGCGTCATGCCGGCACCCGGAAGGTCAGAAGGCAAATGTCGGCTCCGATCAGCTGATGGAAAGCAAGCTGCGGCATGAAGGGGTCCTTTCAGGGAATTGCTACTTGCCGATGCCTTCGGACAGGCCACGAATGAAGTAGCGCTGCGCGGCAAAGAACACGATGACGATGGGCAGGGCAGAGATCGTCATGGCGGCGAAGACCACAGCATAGTTGGTCCCGTGCGTTGCCATGATGGACGTCAGGCCAACGGGCAACGTCTGCACGTCGCTGCCGCTGGTGAAGATCATGGCGAACAGATATTCGTTCCAGGCAAACAGAACGTGCAGGATGACGCACGAGATGATGATCGGCCGGCACAGCGGCAGGGTGACGCGCCAGAAGATCTGGCCTTCGCTGGCGCCGTCCATCGTCGCCGCCTCATCGATATCGCCGGGCAGATCCAGCATGTAGGCGCGGATCAGAAAGGTGGTGAACGGCACACGGAAAGCCGTGTAGAGAATGATCAGCGCCCAGTAGGTGTTGTAGAGGCCGAGCGCCTGCAGCATCTTCACCAGCGGAATGATCGCCACGGTGGGACTGAGCATCAATCCGCCCAGCACGATGGCGATAACCAACGGCTTTGCCGGCATCCTGGTCCGGGTCAAGCCGAAAGCGGTCCAGGCGCTGATCAGCACCGTGCATAGGGCCGAGGCGACGGTCACAAGGACAGAGACTGTGACATAGCCGCGAACCCCCTGGTTCCACGCCTGGACATAGTTGTTCCACGACCAATGGGCAGGCAGGGCGAAGGGATCGCCGAAGATCTGCGCATTGTCCTTGAAGCCGCTGAGCGCCATCCAGATCAGTGGATAGATGACGACGACGCCGAGGCAGACGAGGAAGGAATATAGGAACGTCCTGGCGATGACCGACCAAACATTCACGCGCCGAGCCCGCCCAACTGCAGCCGCCGCGCTCATAGCTGTACCCGGCGACGTTTCGTGTACCAGAGCTGGGCTGCACCGGTGAGCATGGTCAATACGAAGATGACGGCGGCAATCGCGGCGCCATAGCCGAAATTGTCCTCGATGAAGGCCTTCTGGTAGAGCCACGTGCCCAGGACCTGGCTGCTGTTGTTAGGCCCGCCCGCGGTCATGACCATGACCTCGTTGAACACCTGGAACGCGCCGGTGATGGTGACGATGATCATCAGCCCAGTCATTTCCCGCGTCAGCGGAAAGGTGATGCTCCACAGGCGGCGAAGCGGACCGGCGCCGTCCATCGTGGCGGCGTCGTAGAGGTCGCGCGGGATTTTCTGAATGGCGATGGCAAACAGCAGCGTCGAGTAGCCAAAACCCTGCCATTGGCTCATGGCAATGATGGCATAGATGGCCGTGTGCTCGTTGCCGAGCCAGGGCAGGACGAGCTGGCTGAGACCAACGCGACTGAGCGCCGCATCCAGCAAGCCGATCTGCGGCTGGTAGATGAAATAGAACAGCAGGCCGGTCACTGTGATCGAGATGGCGGAGGGCACGAAGTACACGGCGCGCCATAAGCGGCGCCAGCGTTCGCTCTTCAGGTCCTCGATGATCGCCGCCAGCAGAAACGCGCCGAAGACCTGAAAGACGACGGAGATGATGGCGTACAGGCAGTTGTTCCAGAGCGCGAGTAGCACGACCGGGTCATGCAGAAGCCGGTCGTAATTGGCGAGGCCCACATTGGTGACCTCGCCGGTATAGATATCCTGGTCGGTGGTGCTGACGATGAAGTTGTCGACGATCGGATAGTAGACGAACCAGCCGATGAGGATCAGCGCGATCGCGGCCCATCGGAACGACAACAGATTGCCGAAGCGGGTCTGTAAGCTTTTTGGCCTTTGCGGCCTGGCGGCGCCGCGTACCGCGGCGCCGCTTCCGATTGTGTCCGATGTCCTGGCCATTGTCTGCTTTATTTGGCTGCGGAGGCGGCCTTGCGCACCTCGTCCATCACTTGCTCAGGCGTCATCGAGCCACCCGCCAGCGCCTGCAGGCTGGACAGCCAGACAGCAGCGACGCGCGGTGGATTGGCCGTATCGAGCCAAGGCATCAGGAACGAAGCCGCATTGATCTCCTTGAGGCCGTCGACCACCGATACACTCATGTTCGATTCCGAGGCGCCGCCGATGGTGGCGCTCGGTTGACCATAGGGCGGCGCGGACAGGATCTGCGCGTTTTCCTTCGAGGTCACGAACTTCATGAAATCGATCGCCAGCGGGATGTTTTTCGACGCCGCATTGATCATGTAGCCCTCTGGTGCGCCCTCGATCGACTTGGGATCACCCTTGGCGCCATCGGGCACGGGCAGTTTGAAAAAGCCGAAATCGGCAGGCTTCAGCGCCGAGTCCGATGTGGCAGCCTGATCGAACTCAATGATCTCCTGATAGTACATGGCCGACTGAGCGTTGGTGAAGGCCTGGAGAGCCGAGGCATAGGACGTGCCATTGACGCCGGCGCCGTCGGTGCAGCGTTCGACAAGCTGGCTGAACTGCTTGAGCGCCGCGACATAGCCCGGATCGGTGTATTCGGCCGTGGCCGGATCGAAGTCGCGTTCCAGCGTTGGCTGCGGCACATTGTAGGCGAGCAATTGGCCCGCAAAGTGGATTGCCGGCCACGCTTCCTTGTTGCCCAGCGAGATCGGCGTCGCGCCGGATTTGCGAATGGCATCGCAGCTCGTCAGCAGTTCCTCGAAATTGGCTGGCGCCTTCAATCCGAGCTTGGCGAATATCTGCTTGTTGTAGCCCATGAACTTGGCATCCTGATAAAGCGGGATGCCGTAGAGCTTGCCATTGTACTCGAACGCTTTGACGGCCGCCGGAGAAAGCGTCTTGCCCCAGTCGGTATCGGGGCCGATGACCTTGCTCAGGTCGACGGCGCGATTGCCGCGGACGAAGTTGCCAGCCCAGCTGCCCGTCCAGGAGAAGTAGACATCGGGCAGCGAGTTCGAAGCGACCAGCGTCTTCGTCTTACCTTTTACGCTGTCGTCACTTTCCTGGATGAGTTCGACCTTAACGCCCGGATGGAGCTTCTCGTATTCCTGCGCCAGATTGACGAAATAGGGCGACAGCTGCTGCAGCCCGAACTTGGTCAGGATCGACAGCGTGCCGCTGTATTCGACCTTGGCGTTGGGATCGGCCGCGACAGCCGGCGAAGCAGCAGAACTGCCGTACATCGACAGCCCCAATGATGATACCGCGGCCACTGTGACCGCCACGACTTGCAGCGAACGTTTCATAAGCAGCTCCTTCAGAGGTTGAGAGGGGATCAGTATTCAACGCGTTTGTAGTAGCGACGGGTCGTCAGCGGGTGGTTGCGCAGCACCTCGAGATGCGCGCTCAGCCGCTCAAGCAAGGTGGCGAGCAGCACCGGCGAGATCATGCTACGCACCTGAGCCGAGATGCCCGGCAATTTGACCGAGGCGGCATCCAGTGTGCGGACGCAGTCGGTGTAGCGCCTGGCGAAGTTCTCGACCCGGTCGGCCAGCGGGCGAAGCGCATCTTCGCCCTTGAACACGAAGACACTGACGCCCGGCTCGACCAGTTCGAGCGTGCCGTGGAAGAAGTCTGCCGCATGCACCGGGCGGGTGCGGATCCACTGCATCTCTTCCAAGATGCACATGCCGTAGTAGTTGGCCTCGGGCCACACCGAGCCGGCGCCGGTGAAGATGTGATAGGTCTCGTCCTTGATGGTAGCGGCCAGCTCGGCGGCCTTGTCCTCGAAGGCGGCTTTCGCATCGGCAAGCAAGCCGGGAAGAAGCTGGAGTTCCGCGACAGCCGCGTCGAACCCGTCATACTCGCCGCGCTCGGCCAGCAGAGCCAGCACGATCAGCAGCGTCTGCAGGTAGAACGACTCCGAGGAGGTATCGTCCTCGGCGAAGTTCGTGAAGTTATGGTCGGCTTCCTGCGCGATCGGCGTGTCCGAATGGCCGGTGAGCGAGATCGTGCGAACGCCCCGCTTCTTCAGGAAAGCCATGAGCTCGACGCCTTCCTTTGTCGTGCCCGACAGCGAGGGAATCACGACCACGGCCTTGTTATCGAGACCGGCCGGCGGATCGAGAACGACCTGGGCCGGATATGCAGCGCTCACCGGAAAGGTGGAGTAGCGCTGCGCCAGATCGATCGCGGGTAGGGTCAGAAGCTGCACACCGCCGGTGCCCATGAAAAACAGCCGCTCGACGCCTTCCGAAAGCAGCGCGCGCATGAGCGAACGTGCCTCGCCGGCGATGGAAACGGCACCGCTCTGGATCCTTATGAAGCGGTCCTTGTCAAAGTTCAGCATGTAATTCTTCCTTGCATTGCGGATACGGCAGAGCCTCTGCCTGGGCGCAAGCGTCGATGCGCCGTCTAACCAGTCTTCGATCGATCGCGATGTGAGATCGATCTCACATCGCGATAATGGGCACGAACTTTCGCGATTGGCAAGTCCCTTCGCGATGAAATTTGTCGAAGCTGAAAGATTCTGGTCCCGGTCAGCGCCCGCGGAGATGTGCAACCGAGCCACGGACAATCAGGCGCGTCGGGAACCGGATATGACGCGGCGCGATCTTCTTGCCGGCTAACCGTTCAAGCAGAAACCTGGCGGCAAGCGGACCGATCTCGGAGATAGGCTGGGCCACGACCGTGATCTGCGGATCGGTGAAGGTGGCGAGATTGAAGTCGTCGAAGCCGACCAGCGACACGTCGTGCGGGATCGAAAGCCCCATTGAGCGCAGGCCGAGAAGCGCGCCCTGGGTCATCAGGCTGTCCACCGTGAACAGGGCGGTCGGACGGTTGCGGCGGCTGAACAGGCGGATGGTAGCGTCGACAGCATGCTCGACGGTCGAACGCGCGACGCTGATCAGCGATTCGTCGAGCGCTATGCCATGCGACTGCAATGAATTCTGATAGCCTGCGAGGCGTTCCTGCGCGGTGAAGATGCGTGAGTCATCGCGCAACAGGCCGATACGGTCGTGTCCATTGGAAACGAGGTAATCGACCGCTTCGCGCGCGCCGCCTTCATTGTCGACGACGACGCTATCGCATTGCAGTTCCTTGACGACGCGATCGATCAGCACGACCGGTGCGCCTTCGTGCGCCAGCTGCACGATGTGCTGGTTGTCGGTCGCCGATGTCGGCGCCAGAATGAAGCCGCGGATGCTCAGCGAGCGCAGGCTCTCCAGCAACTCCTTTTCCTGCTCGACGTTCTCCTCGCTGCTGGCGATCAGAAGATTGTGGCGGTGCTTGCGCAGCTCGACCTCTATGTCGTGCGCGATTCGGGCGAAGAACGGATTCTGGATGTCGCCAGGCACGAAGCCTACGATCGGCAGCTGTCCGCTGCGCAGCGCCTGCGCGACGAGGTTGGCCCGATAGCCCAGCCTTTCGGCTGCCTCAAGCACGCGGAGCGCTGTCTCGTCGCCAACGTAACCATAGCTGTTGAGCGCCCGCGCGGCCGTGGCGCGCGACACCTTAGCCGCTGCGGCAACGTCTTTTAGTGTGATTCCTTTCTGCGTCACGGGTAACTGTCCTTCTGCGACCTGGACATTGCGTCAGATCATCATTCTCGGCTCGATTTTCGGCTCGTCCTGCCGGCATTGTTGTGCGGCATATCGGCCGATTCTCAAACTGCCAACACAGCTTGCGCAATTTCTTGCCACCTTGCTTGAGAAAAGCGCCTGTTTGGCTAGCGTGGAAACTTGATCCGTGAAGGCACTTACATCTTGTGCGGCCCGTCAATGGCCTCGCACCGGCAGCATACGGCAGTGAATTCATGTTCAATGCGACGTCGCTGGCTGCGAGACGGGCCGCCGAGCACGGCTTGTCAGACGATGCCACGCGACGGGCCGAGGAGGTGCTTGCGAAAGGCGACAGCGGTTTGCATCCGGTTGGTGAAAGGCTATGTCGCCGCTTTGGACCTCGAATCCAACGCTGGCCGCCCATCGAGGCGGCCTTTTCATTAACATGCATGGTTCACTAGGTCGGGTCGGCCCGATTTACGAAGCGCCGCAAGCAGCTTCGCTGCCGCCCCGCCGTAACCAACACAAACCTGCTCGGCCATCGGCAGCGAAGTCCAGGCGGTTAGTTCGGCAACCAGGGGGGCGTTGTCTCCGTTTATCGGCGCGGAAATAAGCTGTCCGTTCTTATCCATCATGATTGCGACGGTGCCGTCTACACCAAACCCGATGGCCGCCATTCTCTGAATTCGAATGTCGCTCTCTACGCGAACATCGAACAAGACAAATCCGCCAGTTTTCTCCGCAATGTCACCCAATCGATCCGAAAACGGCCGATACATGCCGTCTGTGTTGGCGAGCGACTGCTCCAGTAAGACCAGCTCAACATACTCCGCCTGCATGCCGTGAGAGTGCCCGGCAGGCCGTGCGGGACCAATAGGTCATGGATAACTATCCACACAAAACGGCCCACCTTTGGAGATGGCCCGCCCCTTGGGGGGTCACGCCTTCTTCACGAACTCGGTTTTAAGCACGAGGCCCTTCACCTGCTTGGTGTTGGCCTCGATCTCCCCGGGATTTCCATTGAGGCGGATACCCTTGACCATCGTGCCGCGCTTGATCGTCTCCGAGGTGCCCTTGACCTTCAGGTCTTTGATCAACGTGACGGAATCGCCGTCATTCAATTGAGCGCCGTTGCTGTCGCGCACGATTTCATTGTCTGGCATTGCCCATCTCCCGGCGATTTGGGAGCACCACTACCAGATGACGTAAGAATTCCAAAGCGAGGTGGCCTTTTTCGTTTCAGGAGCACCATGAAGAGGATTCGGTGGTTGCCGCCTGCGGATCATGAGTATCCTGCAGAGGAGTTTTCAGGCGATGCCTATTTCTCCTCATTGGCGCACGGCGCAACATCCGCGGATTGAACGACGCCGTTTCAAGCGATCGCAGCTCGGCTTCCGACCGGATTACGGCAAGCGTCGCCTGCGACCTGCCGGGCGTCAGTCGCGCGATATGGACAGCCCCGCGAGAAGCGGCGCGTGCGCGGCGAGCCTACGGGATACGAACTCCGTGAAGAGCCGCACGCGCTTCGTCTTGCGTGTCTCCCCCTGCGTGAGAAGCCAGAGCGTTCCGTACATGTGCAGCTCGGTGCCCGGCACCCTCACCAGTAGGGGGTCGGCATCGCCAATGAAGCACGGCAGTGTCGTCATCCCGAGCCCTTGCCGTACAGCAACGATCTGCGCCTCGCCGTCCGTGGTCCTGAATGGACCCCTCGTGGTGCGAACCTCACCCTCGCTGGCCCAATCCGGAATGCCATGAGCGCTTATGACGATCCACCGGATGGGATCAGGCGCGCCCGCACGCCATGCGGCCAGTCGATCCCGGGACATGTAGACGCCGCCGAACAGCTCCGGTCCCTTCAGGCCGTGAAGATTGAGCGGCAGGGTTTTGCGGTCGTAGACGACGCGGATCGCGACGTCGGCCCCTCGGTTGGTCAGATTTGCCAGCTCGCCGGACGACAGGATTTCCATCTCGATGTCGGGATGCAGACGCGCGAAATCGGCGAAGTCCGGCATGAGCAGGTGTGTCGCAAGGGTCGGTGCCAGTGTCACCCGCAGAAGCCCGCGCACGCTCTGGTCGCGACCGAAGACGCGCGTCTCCAACTGGTGCGACGACGCTTCCATCTGGTTCGCGAGCTCGAGGACCTCCTCGCCGGCAGCCGTCAGGCGGTAGCCCGAAGGCAGCTTTTCGAACATGTGCGCCCCAAGGCGTTCCTCGAGCTGGGCGATGCGTCGCAGCACGGTTGAATGATTCACCCCGAGGTGCGCGGCAGCAGCCCGCACCGAGCCTCCGCGTGCGACGGCAAGAAAGTAGCGAACGTCATCCCAGTCGATCATGGTGCAATCCTGCGCAGCGCAGTGCGGCTTGCAAAGGCCCATTCTAACACGATCAGCCGTAGTTTGCGCAGTCGTCGCGGCGTTCAATTATCTAGCTGGATCGTTTTCGCACCACCGATGTGCGCGATTGCGCACTCACCGCCCGACTTCGGCGAACCCATCTTGAGGCTCTCGCGGGACGTTCCCGTACAGCCAAAGACACGAGACGGCGAAACGAAGGATGCACGTCATGACCAGACTGAATGGAAAGACCGCCGTGATCACGGGTGGCGCGACCGGCATCGGCCGCGCGTCGGCAAAGCGCTTCATCGAGGAAGGCGCCTTCGTTTTCATCTTCGGCCGCCGGCAGGACGCGCTTGACGCCGCTTTGGCCGACCTTGGGCCCAATGCCCGCGCGGTGAAGGGCTCGGTCTCGGATGAGGCCGACCTCGACCGGCTCTACGCTGCGGTGAAGGCCGAGCGCGGCAGCCTCGACATCGTCTTCGCCAATGCCGGTGCGGGAGGCCCGCTGCCGCTCGGCCAGATCACCGCCAAGCACATCGACGAAACCTTCGACACCAATGTGAAGGGTACGATCTTCACGGTCCAGAAGGCGTTGCCGCTCATGGGCCGGGGCGGTTCGATCATCCTGACCGGATCGAGCGCCGGCACGACGGGCGCCCCGGGCTTCACTGCCTATAGCGCGAGCAAGGCGGCCGTTCGCAATCTCGCGCGGACCTGGGCGGAGGACCTGAAGGGCACCGGCATCCGGGTCAACGTGTTGTCGCCCGGGGCGACGGCGACCGAACTCGCGAAGGAAGCGCTGGGCGAGGAGGGCCAGAGGGCCTACGGCGCGATGACTCCGCTCCAGCGCATGGCCGATCCCGCGGAGATCGCGGCGGTGGCTGCCTTTCTCGCGTCGTCGGACAGCAGCTTCATGACCGCCAGCGAAGTCGCCGTCGACGGCGGCCTGGCGCAACTCTGACCCCGGCGCGGTCCCGCATCTGGGCAGCACAACGAAGGATACAACATTATGAAAAAACTTGAAGGCAAAGTCGCAGTCATCACGGGCGGAAGCAGCGGGATCGGGTTGGCCACCGCCAAGCGCTTCGTGGAGGAAGGTGCGCACGTCGTGATCACCGGGCGACGGGAGAAAGAGTTGAAGGAGGCTGCGGGCTTCATCGAGAGAAACGTTACGACGGTCGTGGGTGACGTGTCGCGCTTGGAGGACCTGGACCGGCTCTATGCCGTCGTGAAGGAGAAACATGGTCACATCGACGTTCTCTTCGCGAACGCTGGCGCGGGGACAATCGCACCGCTCGCAGTAGCTACTGAGGCCCACTTCGATCAGACCTTCGACGTGAACGTGAAGGGGCTGTTCTTCACGGTGCAGAAGGCCCTTCCCCTCTTCAAAGACGGCGGTTCGATTATTCTGAATTCTTCGGTTTCGAACGTGTTGGGGTTGCCGGGGTTTAGCACATACGCCGCGAGTAAGGCGGCAGTGCGCAACTTCTCGCGCGCTTGGACACTGGAACTGAAAGACCGCAAAATCCGAGTGAATACGATGAGCCCCGGAGCAATCGAGACCCCCGCGTTGGAGACAACAACGGGCCTTACCCCTGAGCAAGCCGAGCAAGCGGTCGCCCAGTTTGCTTCACAGATCCCAATGGGTCGCAGGGGCAAACCAGAGGAAATCGCGGCAGCTGTCACGTTCCTCGCCTCCGATGATAGTTCTTACATCACCGGTGTGGATCTCGCCGTTGATGGAGGCATGGCGCAGGTCTGACCCCGGCGCGGTCCCGTGGCTGGCCCTTCAGCCCCGCCAGTAGTGACCCCGCTTCTCAAACGTTAGTTCCAACACAAGATAGGAATAGGAGAAGCATTATGAGCTACGCAATCATCGGCTTTGGCAATATCGGCCGAGCACTGGCCAAGGCGTTTGCTCGCAAAGGCATCGACGTGTCCGTTGCAACCACGCGCGACCCGGAAAGCTTTGCAGCCGATGCGGCCGCGATCGGGCCCACGATCATTCCAAAAACACTGGCGGACGCGGTCAAGGCGGACATCATCTTTTTGGCTGTCCGTTTCGAGTCGCACCCGAAGGTCGCCAAGGCGCTCGCCACCTGGCAGGGAAAGACCATCGTCGATGTGACCAATGCCTACGGCGTGCCCCCCGAAAAACTGGGGGGACAGCCTTCTTCCAAGTTCGTTGCACAGGCATTCTCTGGTGCAAGGCTGGTCAAGGGCTTCAACCATCTGGTCGCTGCCGTCCTTGACCAAGACCCGGCCGTGCATGGTGGCAGGAGAGTCGTGTTCCTGGCGAGCGACGATGACGCTGCCGCAGCGGAGATCGGTGCGCTCGCGGAAAATCTCGGTTTCTCGCCGATCAAGCTTGGCGGGCTGTCGGAAGGTGGGCTGCTCGTCCAGGCGCGCGGAAATAGCTGGGGTCAGCTGATCTTCAAGGACCTGGTCAAGTTCGACTGATGAACACGACTGCCAACCGGCATGGCCACGGACACGCCGGGCTGGCGGATTTGCTTGAGACGGCATCCAAGTCGATAGAAACGTCTACGGAACCTCGGGAGTTCGTGGCGCAAGGAGACCGGGTGCTGGTCGTCGGCGTCGCTACGGGGAGGATCAAAGCCACGAACAAGACGTTCGAGGACGACTGGATCTTCGCCATCACGGTCCGGGACGGTAGACTGACCAAAATCCGTGAATACGTTGACACGCAAGCGCTGGCCCGGGCCTCGCAGTTGGACGCGCCCGGGCCGGCTTAGAGCTGGCAGACTGCGGCCGACGGTTCGGGTGAATCAGCCGAAAACCGCCTCATTGTTCGCCGCGCACTCGTCCCCAACCGTAAAGGAGATTCCGATGTACGACCAATCCAAGCTATCCGAGTTGACCCGGTTCGCACGTATAGATGCGGGCTCCACCGTCATTGACGTGTACCCAGGCGACGGAGACTGGACGCGCCTGTTCTCCGACGTCGTGGGACCCAAAGGGCGGGTCTTCAGCTTCGTGCCGGCCGAAGTCGCCCACTTCAAGAACGATCCGGTCGGCCGCATCCAGACGCTCTCGAAGGAGCCGGGCCGAGGGAACGTCGAGGCCGTCTCAGCGGACCTCGTGGCGATGCCAGAGGTCACGCAACCAGCGGATGTGCTGTGGCTGCACCTGTTCTACCACGATCTCCACACCGCGCTGATCCAGGCGAGGGGCGCGACGGCGGCCGACTTCAATCGAGCCGTCTACGATCGGCTGAAGCCTGGTGGATCCTACGTCATCGTAGACCACGCCGCCGGCGTCGGGGCGGGCACGAGCGACGCCCAGTCGCTGCATCGGATTGAGCCTGCATCTGTTCGCGAGGAGGTCGAGGCGGCCGGCTTCGTACTGGACGCGGAAAGCACCATCCTCGCGAACAATGATGATGCGCACTCGATCAAGGTGTTCGATCCCTCGATCAAGGGCGAGACCGATCGCTTCGCCTACCGATTTTTGAAGATCTAACACTGAGCTATTCGCCAACGATGAGGTCGGCACTCTTACGGGACGCGGCTTTGACAAGTGCGACGACCGATTGTGGGTTGGTTTCGGAACGACAGCTTACCGCAGAAGCTGGTTGAAACCGGATCGTCCGCTGTCGGCCCATCCCGGTCATTCGACAACCGGTGGCGAATGACTGTTTCTGATTTAATGTAGTTGCTGCTCGTGCCAGCCTCGGGCTTCCGCTGCCCACCCGTCTCAGCCATTGGCGTCGGTTGATTGAGTTTTGACCCAAACCCACTTCGACTGACCTTACTCCTTTGCCGCCGCCTTGATATCCAGCAGCCCGTAGCCAAAATCATTGTCGCGTCCCTTGGGGCCGAGATCCCTGGCCGTTGCCGCCAGCGCCTTTTCGATGTCGTCGGCCGAGCGATCGGGCGCGGCATGGATGAGATTGGCGATGGCGCCGCTCACGATCGCAGCCGCAAACGAGGTGCCGGTGACCACGTCCGAGCCGGCGCCGCTCGGTGCCACCATCTCGACGCCGGGCGCCGAGATGAAGACATAGGCGCCGCGATTGGCCTGCGGCATCAGCCCGTCCCTGGCATCGGTGGCAGTCACCGCGATGACGCTATCGAAAGCGGCCGGATAGCCATAGGGCGCCTTGGGCCCGTTGTTGCCGGCGGCGGCGACCAGCACGATGCCGAGCGCGCGGGCATTGCGACAGGCGACGCCGAGCAGGTCGTTCTTCGGCCCGACAAAGCTCATATTGATGATGCGCACGTCCTGCTCCGCCGCCCAGTCGAGCGCCGCCAGGATGACGTCCATGGTCGACTTGCCGCCCTCGAAGGCACGGGCGTGGTAGATCCTGGCCCCGGGCGCCATGCCTTCCAGCGCGCCGACGCCGGCGATCAGGCCGTCGATAGACGTACCGTGATCGCGCTTTTCGATCGGCACGTCGGGCATGGCGTCGAATTGCCCGGCAATGACGCCTGCCAGCGCCGGGTTGGTGTCGTCGATGCCGGTGTCGATCACCGCGATGCGGACGTTTTCGCCGCTGGCCTGTTTGGCATCGAGCGCGATGCGGTCGAAGGCATAGTTGACGATGCTGGCGGCCTGCTGCAGCGAATAGACATGGTTGGGCTCGCGCCGCTGGGTGCGGCCGTCGGCGGCCAGTTGGGCCAGCACGACGCCGACGGGCCGGCCGTCGGGAATTCCGAAGCGCACCAGCGTGGTGCCAAGCAGCCGCGACAGGCGCTGCGAGCGCACCTGCAGGCCGAAGGAAGCGGCGATCTGCTGGACAGTGCCGGCATCGCCGTCGACGGTCACCAGCACCTCGTCGGGCACGAAATCGCCAACCACCGCGCGCGGTGGCTGAACGGCGATGAGATCGGTCGGCGAGATGATCGGGCCGCCGGGCGGGGGGCCGGCTTGATTGTCGGCCGGTGGCGTCGCGGGCGCCGGCCGTGGCGTCGGCACCGGCGCCGGCGTCGCTGCCGGGTTGGGAAACAGGTCGACGATCAGCGCCGGCAGGAAGACAGCGCCGGGCTGCGCCGCATCCGATCCGCCCTTTGTGTCAGTGCCATCCTTGGCGCAGTCGGCTCCCGCCGCGTTGGTCCCGTTGCGGCAGTCGATTTTCGTCTGATCTGGATTGGGGTCGTTGGTTTGCGCTGACGCAGGCACGGCGGCGATTGTCATCGCCGCCGCAAGCATTGCCGCAAATCGAATGACTGCCTCAGCCGCCATCAACCGGTTTCCTTCCCTCGATCACAGTCTCCGTAAAAGGCTGGGCGGCAATAAGGCCGATTTGCTTCGTGTAGTCGGCTGCGTTGGCGGCCGGCATGCCAAGCCGGAACACGCCGTCGGCGGTCGGTCCACCGGTGATCTTCAGACCGTTGCTGCCGAGGAACCCCGAAATGTCCGACATCCTTGCATCCGGCTTGAACTTGACCAGGGCGAACGGCATTTTCGCCAGATCGTCTTCAGCGCCGGCAATCTCGAAATCATTTCCCTTGCCGCCAGGCTCGACAAACGACTGCACCATGACCAGGGCCAGCAGACCCGCGGCCGCGGCCCAGGCGACACCGACCGGCACCGCCATGAAGCGGCCCCAGGCCTGCGCCAGCCAGGATGAACCTGCCGGCTTGCGCGCAGGTCCAGCCTCGGCGTCCAACGCCTTGGCGAAGCGGCTGAGTGCATCGGCCGGCGGCCGGATCGCTTCGTTGGCGGCCGTGGCGCCGGAGAATTCGGCTTCCGCCTCGCCAAGGGCGGCAAGTGCGGCCGGATCGCTGGCCAGCCATTCTTCGATCGCTTCCAGATCCGAACCTTCCAGCGAGCCGTTCAGATAGAACGGCAGCAGCGTTTCCATTTGATCGCGGCGCGACATCTTTTCAGCGGCACTCATGGCCACCCCCTGTCGTAACCGGCGGCCTTGAGGGCTTCGCCGAGTTTCTTGCGGGCGTAGAACATCCGGGTCTTGACGGTGGCGACCGGAATGTCGAGCACCTCGCCGATCTCGCTCACGGACTGTCCGTGATAATAGGCAAGATCGATCACCACGCGATGCTCATCGGGCAAGGCGTCGACGAAGCGCCGCAAGGCGGCAGCCTTGTCTTCCTTCATGGTGACGACTTCCGGCGTGTCGGCGCTGTCGGGCACCGCGGCGGCGGCCTCGTCGTCGATCCAGTCTTCCTTCTTCTTGCGCAGCAGGGACAGCGCCTTGAAACGGGCGATGCCGAGCAGCCATGTCGAGACTTCGGAGCGTCCTTCGAAGCCTGGCGCCTGGCGCCACAATTCGAGAAACACTTCGTTGGCGATATCGTCAGCCATCATTTCCGATCCCGTCTGGCGCACCACGAAGCGGTAGACCCGCGCGTGGTGACGCATGAACAGGAGCCGCACGGCGGCACGGTCGCCCTTCGCGACCCGGTCGACGAGTGCGCGATCGGTCTCCGTCGCTGCCGTCATGGCCGGTTGAGCCGCCTGGCTCCTGTCTGCTCTGTCGCCGATCGGTCCAAAAAGGTTCATCCTCCGCCAAGGAATTTTGCGGAGGCTAACCGAAGTCATTAGGTGTTGCCAGAGGCAGGACCTTCCCTTCTCCCACAACAAGGGGAGAAGGGAAGAGCTCTGCGACCCGCTTCTCACCCCAAGAACGGCTTCGCCTTCATCGTCGCTGGCACGGGAACACCCAGCCGGCCCAGCACTGTCGGCGCCAGCTGCAGCTGGTCGAGCAGGGTGTCAGCCTGCGGACCCTTGCCGGCCCCGAAATAATACAGCGCGAAATCCTGCATCTCGTCGTCATGGCCGCCATGATGGCCACGATCGGTCTGGCCGTGGTCGGCGGTGACCATGACCTCGTAGCCGGCTTCGATCCAGCGCGGCAGGAAGGCGGCCAGCATGCCGTCCATCGCATAGACGGCATGGTCCATCTCGTGGCAGTCATGGCCGAAGCGGTGGCCCATCGAATCCAGCGTGCAGGTGTGCAGGATGCCGTAGTCGATGCCGTGGCGTTTGGTCAGCATGGTCAGGGTCGCGAACAGGTCGACGTCGCTCGGCGTCATCTGGTTGCGGGCGTTGTAGCCGGTCATGGTGTGGAAGCGGCCATGCGTGATCGGCCCGCTCGGCTCGTCGAATTCCATGTCCTCGACCAGGTCGAACGGATAGGCGCGGAAGAACTCCGACCAGTAGGAATGTGTCACCGCACCCGTCTTGCCGCCCGCCTTGCTGACTTCGGAGAAGATATCGGGCTGCGCGACGCGGAACCGGTTCTCGTTGGACAGGATGCCGTGCACCTGCGGCGAAACCCCGGTATGGATCGAGGCGTAGCAGCAGGCCGAGGTCGACGGCAGCACGGAGCGCATCTTCCAGACCCGCGCCTCGCCCGATTGCACCCAGCCTTCGAGGTTGCCCATCAGCCGGCGCCAATTGCGATAGGGCACGCCGTCGAGGATGATCAGCAAAAGCTTGGATTTGAGCGCCATGGGCGGCTCCTTGCAATTTGGCAGTTGAAACGGGAACGCCGTGTGCCGTTTGGGCACACAGCGTTCTTGATAAATGAAATCGGACGATCAGATTTCGGCTAAGCGTTGAGCCAGCACTCGCCGAGCGCGTAGCCGTCCATCATTTCGCCGATCGGGCTCTTGGCAAAGCCGCTGATCTTGTTGGTGGCGGCAGCGTCGATGAACTGGTTGAAGAAAGGCACGATCAGCCCGCCTTCGTCGCGCATCATCACCGCCATGTCGTGGTAGATCGCCTTGCGTTTGGCCTGGTCGAGTTCGCCGCGCGCGGCAAACAGCATCTTGTCGAATTCCGGCCGCTTGAACCGCGTGTCGTTCCAGTCGGCGGTTGAGACATAGCCGGTGGAGTACATCTGGTCCTGCGTGGCGCGTCCGCCCCAGTAGGAGAGCGAGAAGGGCTGCTTGTTCCAGACCTCCGACCAGTAGCCGTCGCCGGGCTCGCGCTTGATCTCGATCTTGATGCCGGCCTTGGCGCAGGACTGCTGATAGAGCTGGGCGGCATCGACGGCGCCCGGGAAGGCGACGTCCGAGGTGCGCAGCACGATCGAGCCGCTATGGCCTGACTTCTTGTAGGCCGCCGCTGCCTTCTCCGGGTCGAACTTGCGCTGTTCGATGTCGGTGGAAAACAGCGGATAGGCCTCGTTGATCGGGAAGTCGTTGCCGACCGAGCCATAGCCGCGCAGGATCTTTTCCAGCATCTCCTCGCGGTCCATGGCAAGTTTCAGCGCCATCCGCAGGTCGCTGCTGTCGAAGGGGGCTGTGTCGCAGAACATGTTGAACGGGTAATAGCCCTTGCCCGATACGTTCTCGATGGTGACGCCCGCGATGCGCTTGACCAGATCCACGACCTTGGGCTCGACGCGGTTGATCATGTGCACCTGACCACCCTGCAAGGCTGCAAGCCGTGCGGTCGCATCATTGATGACGACGATCTCGATCTGGTCGGCATGGCCGGCCTTGTCGCCTTGCCAGTAATTGGCGAAGCGCTCGCCGCCATGGCGCACGCCTGGCTGGTTGACGGTGACCTTGTAGGGGCCGGCGCTGATGCCGGCATTCGGGTTGTCCTTGCCGCCATTCGGCTGGATGACGAGATGGTAGTCGGCCATCAGATAGGGGAAGTCGGCATCGGCGTCGCCAAGCGTGACGATCACTTCCTTGCCGCTCGCCTTGACGCCCTTGATGTTCTTGAGGATGCCGAGCGCGCCCGACTTCGACTTCTCGTCGGCATGGCGCTCGATGGTGGCCGCGATGTCCTCGGCGGTGACGGTCTTGCCATTGTGGAACTCGATGCCGTCGCGCACCTTGATCGTCCAGGTCTTGGCGTCCTTGGCGGCGCCGATCTCCTCGGCGATCAGATTTGTCAGGCTGTTGTCGGGCATTAGCCGGACAAGGTATTCGCCCCACTGCTTGCCGAAGCTGTAGGTGACCGGGCTGAGGTTGAGCGCCGGGTCGAGGCTGTTGGTCGATTCGCCGCCTTGCAGGCCGGCCTTGATTGTTCCTCCCTTGACGGGTGTCTGGGCAAAAGCCTTGCCAGCCAGTGTCGTTGCCAGTGCCGCCGAGACGCCAAGGGCGGCGGTGCGGCCGAGGAAGTCGCGGCGCGATATCCGGCCCTGGCCGGCGAGCTCGGCGAGATGGTCGAGTTCAGTCTTCATGTCCTACCCCTTTTAAGAAAAAAAATTGTACGGGCGCTGCCCGTCCGCAGGACGTGTGGCGCTGTAGTGTTGCATCCGGATGACGGCCGCCGGCTCCCCTGACCCTAGCGGACCGCTGGCTTGCCAGAGCAATTCCAGGAAAAGTGTGAAACGGTTTTCCCGGGAAAAGCGCATAGCGCGCTTTCCCTTGGGAATTGCGTCAAAACAAAGAGTTAGAGCGGTTCGCCGTTTCCGTGAAACGGTGAACTGCCCTAGTTCCCCGCGCTGGCCATGCGCCGTCCCTTGATCGCCTTTTCCAGCCAGCCGATCTCCATCTCGGGGACCGATGACAAGAGAAGGTCGGTATAGGCGTCGAAGGGCGGCGCCAGCACCTGGCTCTTGGGGCCGTAGCGCACCACCTCGCCGCGATACATCACCGCGATCGAATCGGCGATCGACTTCACCGTCGCCAAGTCGTGGGTGATGAAGAGATAGGCGACGTTCTCCTCCTTCTGCAGCTCGAGCAGCAGCTCGAGGATGCCGTGAGCGACCAGCGGGTCGAGCGCCGATGTCACCTCGTCGCAGATGATCAGCTTCGGCTTGGCGGCAAGCGAGCGGGCGATGCAGACCCGCTGCTTCTGGCCGCCGGAAAGCTCGGCCGGGTAGCGGTCGGAAAAGCCCTTGCCCATCTCGATCTTGTCGAGCAGTTCGGCAACGCGCTTGTCGCGTTCGCGGCCGCGTATGCCGAAATAGAACTCCAGCGGGCGGCCGATGATGGTGCCGACGGTCTGGCGCGGATTCATTGCCACGTCGGCCATCTGATAGATCATCTGCAGCTGGCGCAGATCCTCCTTCGGTCGATCGGCCAGACGGTTTGCCAGCGGGCGCCCGTCGAAGGTGACGGTGCCCTGTTCGGGCGGCAGCAGGCCGGTGATGGCGCGCGCCAGCGTCGACTTGCCCGAGCCCGACTCGCCGACGACGGCAAGCGTCTGTCCCGGATAGATGTCGACCGACACGTTCTTCAGCACCTTGATCTGGCTGCGGCCATAGGCGGCGGTGACGTTCTTCACCGACAGGAACGGCGTCATGCCGGGCTTCTGCTCGGCATGTTCGATCTCATGCACCGACACCAGCGCGTTGGTGTATTCCTGGCGCGGCTCCTTGATGATCTGCCTTGTGCCGCCCCATTCGACCAGCCGGCCATGGCGCAACACCATGATCTCGTCCGAGACCTGGGCGACGACGGCAAGGTCGTGCGTGATATAGAGTGCCGCCACGTGGGTGTCGCGGATGGCGTCCTTGATCGCCGCCAGCACGTCGATCTGCGTCGTCACGTCGAGCGCGGTTGTCGGCTCGTCGAAGACGATCAGGTCCGGCTCGGAGCACAGCGCCATCGCCGTCATCACGCGCTGCAGCTGGCCGCCCGAGACCTGGTGCGGAAAGCGCTCGCCGATGGTTTCGGGATTTGGCAGGCTGAGCTTCTTGAACAGCGCAACGGCGCGCTTCTCGGCCTCGGCACGTGTCGCCGTGCCGTGCAGCAGCGTGGCTTCCACCACCTGGTCCATCAGCCTGTGCGCCGGATTGAAGGCGGCTGCCGCCGACTGCGCGACATAGCAGACCTCGCGGCCGCGCAATTTGCGGAAGCCATCCTTGCCGCCCTTGAGGATGTCGCGGCCATTCAGGATGACCTCGCCGCCGGTGATGCGCACGCCACCGCGGCCATAGCCCATCGACGACAGACCGATGGTCGACTTGCCGGCCCCGGATTCGCCGATCAGGCCGAGCACCTTGCCCTTCTCTAACGTCAGCGAGACATCGTGCACCAGCACGATGTTCTTCGGCGGTTCGCCGGGCGGGAAGACGGTGGCCTCGATGCGCAGATTGCGGATGTCGAGCAGCAGGCCGGGTTTCGCTTTGCTGTCGGCCATCACCCGCGTCCTCCCTTGAGGCTTGTCGTCCGGTTGAGCACCCAGTCGGCGACCAGGTTGACGGAAATCGCCAGCAGGGCGATCGCCGCCGCTGGGATGAGTGCCGCCGCGATGCCGAAGACGATGCCGTCCTTGTTTTCCTTGACCATGCCGCCCCAGTCGGCGTCCGGTGGCTGCACGCCAAGGCCGAGGAACGACAGCGTCGACAGGAACAGCACGGCGTAGATGAAGCGCAGGCCGAGTTCGGATACCAGCGGCGACAGCGCATTGGGCAGGATCTCGCGGAAGATGATCCAGGCGCTGCCTTCACCGCGCAGTTTCGCTGCCTCGACATAGTCCATGACATTGATGTCGACGGCGACCGCACGCGACAGGCGATAGACGCGGGTCGAGTCGAGAATGCCCATCACCAGGATCAGCGTCACCAAATTGGTCGGCAGCACGGAGAGCACGACGAGACCCATGATCAGCGTCGGGATCGACATCAAAAGGTCGACGAGACGGGACAGCAGCGTGTCGAACCAGCCGCCGAAGACGGCCGCCGAGAAGCCGAGGATGGCGCCGAGCGAGAACGACAGCGCGGTGGCCAGCACCGCGATGAACAGGGTGATGCGGGCGCCGTAGATCATGCGCGAAAGCAGATCGCGGCCGAGATTGTCGGTCCCGAGCAAATGGGTCGCCGACATAGGTTCCCAGACATCGCCGACGATTTCGCCATTGCCGTGCGGCGCAATCCACGGTGCGAAGACCGCCGCCAGCACGAACAGTGCCGTCAGGACTATGCCGATCAGTGCGGGGATGGGGATGCGTTTGATATCGAGCATATCCGCCCCCTATTTCGGATGTCTGAGACGCGGATTGGCGACGATCGCCGCTATGTCCGCAATGATGTTCAGGCTGATGTAGACTGCGGCGAAGATCAGGCCGACCGCCTGGACCACCGGCACGTCGCGTTTGGTGACGTGGTCGACCAGATACTGTCCCATGCCCGGATAGACGAAGATCACCTCGACGACGACGACACCGACGATGAGATAAGCGAGGTTGAGCATGACGACATTGATGATCGGCGCGATGGCATTGGGGAAGGCGTGCTTGCGGATGACGTTGAAGGCCGACAGGCCTTTCAGTTCCGCCGTCTCGACATAGGCCGACTGCATGACATTGAGGATCGCCGCACGTGTCATGCGCATCATGTGGGCGAGCACGACCAGCGTCAGCGCCGTCGCCGGCAGTGCGATCGCCTGCATCCGCTCGCCGAACGGCATGCCGTCATAGACGGTCGAAATGCCGGGGAATATCTGCCATTTCACGGCGAAGAAATAGACGAGCACATAGCCGATGAAGAATTCGGGGAAGGAGGTCGAGGCAAGCGCAAGTCCTGAGATCAGCTTGTCGACCCAGCCATTGCGGTAGCGCACCGCGATCAGGCCGAGGATAATCGCCAGCGGCACCGCGACGACCGCCGCCCAGAAGGCGAGGAACAGCGTGTTCCACAGCCGTCCCTTGATCGACGTGGCGATATCCTGCCCACTCGACATAGCCGTGCCGAGATCGCCGGTCAGCACGCCGCCCAGCCAATGGAAATACCTGAGATAGGCCGGCTGGTTGAGCCCGAGCTGCTCGCGCAGATTGGCGAGCGACTCCGGCGTCGCCGACTGTCCGAGAATGGCTTGCGCGACGTCGCCGGGAAGGATCTGGGTGCCGGCGAAGATCAGGACCGAAACGGCCAACAAGAGGAGAATGCCCAGCGCAACGCGCTGGGCCACCAATTTCAAGATGGGTGAGGACATATCCGCAAGGCCAAGCTCAGGCTTCGAGCCAGCACTTCGCCAGCGCGTAGCCGTTCATTAGCTCCTGATGTGGATCGTCGACCCAGCCGCCGACCTTGGCGCCGGTCGCGTCGATGAACTGGTTGAACATCGGCAGGATCAGGCCACCGTCGTCGCGCACCATGACGGCCATGTCGTGGTACATCTGCTTGCGCTTGGCCTCATCGAGCTCGGCGCGCGCCGCCAGCACCATCTTGTCGAAATCCGGACGGATGAAACGCGTGTCGTTCCAGTCGGCGGTCGACAGATAGGCGGTCGAGTACATCTGGTCCTGGGTCGAGCGGCCGCCCCAGTAGGAAGCGCAGAAGGGCTGCTTGTTCCAGACCTCGTTCCAGTAGCCGTCGCCGGGCTCGCGCTTGATCTCGAGCGTGATGCCGGCCTTGGCCGCGCTCTGCTGGAAGAGCTGCGCTGCATCGACGGCGCCGGGGAAGGCGACATCCGAAGTGCGCAGCAGCACCGAGCCGTCGTGACCAGATTTCTTGAAGTGGAACTTGGCCTTGTCCGGGTCGTACTTGCGCTGCTCGATCTCGGTGAACAGCGGATAGGACGCATTGATCGGGAAGTCGTTGCCGAGCGAGCCGTAGCCGCGCAGGATCTTGTCCAGCATTTCCTCGCGGTCGATCGCCAGCTTCAGTGCCATGCGCAAATCGGCGTTGTCGAACGGCGCCGTGTTGCAATGCATGATGAACACGTAGTGGCCGGGACCCGCGTGGTTGCGGATGGTAACGCCCGGCAGGCGCTTGATCAGGTCGACGATCTTCGGCTCGACGCGGTTGATCATGTTGACCTGGCCGCCCTGCAGGGCGGCCGTGCGCGCCGTCGCGTCGTTGATGACGATGACCTCGATCTGGTCGGCATGGCCCATCTTGTCGCCTTGCCAGTAATTGGCGAAGCGCTCGGCGCCATGGCGCACGCCGGGCTCATTGGTCTTGACCACGTAAGGGCCGGCCGAGATGCCGGCATCTGGCTTGTCCTTGCCGCCGTTCGGCTGGACGATCAGGTGATAGTCGCTGAGCAGGTAGGGAAGGTCGGCGTTCGCCTCCTTCAGCGTCAGCACCACTTCCTTGCCACTGGCCTTGATGGTTTCAATGCCCTTCATGTAGCCGAGCGCGCCGGATTTCGACTTCTCGTCGGAATGGCGCTCGAGTGTGGCGGCCACGTCCTCAGCGGTCACCGTCTTGCCGTTGTGGAATTCGACGCCGTCGCGGATCTTCAGCGTCCAAACCTTGGCGTCGTCTGACGAGCCGATCTCCTCGGCGATGCGGTTCTCGAGCTTGCCCTCGGGGGACAGCTCGACGATCATTTCGCCCCAGCACTTGCCGAAGGCGAACGGCACCTGTGTCATCATCAGCGCCGGATCGAGGCTGTTGGTGGATTCGCCGCCGACCAGGCCGGCCTTCAGCGTACCGCCCTTGACCGGGCCGGCCGCGCGCGCAGCGCTTGAAAGCAGCGAGTTGGCGAAGGGTGCGGAGACACCGAGCGCTGCCGCCCGGCCGAGAAAATCACGACGGCTCAGCTTGCCCGATGCGACACGCCGGCTAAGGAATTCGAGTTCGTTTGACATATTGAGTTCCTCACTCTGTTGGTTCGACTCTGCGGTCGTTTTTCTTGTTTCTTGTGAGGAGAATAATGACCGCAAGGGAAAGCGGTAAGCAAGACCGAATGCGACATGCCGTGGCGTAAATCGTACGTCGCAATTGGACCAACGAAATCGGCGCTCAAAGAAGCGCGCGCGGCACCTTCTCCTCGAAATTGCGCTCGAAAACGAGTTTCTCGCCCTCATAGGCCTCGATTCTGGCGCTGACGATGAAGTTTTGCGCGTCCGACCGCATTTCGGCCGATGTCTCGGTGCGCACCGACCATCCATTTCGCGACAGGGTCTGCGTCCAGTGCGTCTTTCCCGAGGCCGACAGCGGATCGTCGGGATGGATCGTCCAGGTCTCGCGAGCGATGCTGCCATTGGCCAGGCCATGAGCGAGATCGCGCACCTCGCCGAAATCATCATCGATGGAAAGTGTCACGATTCCCGTTTTTTCGTCACGATCGACATGACGCTCGGAATTGGCGGCGCGGATCGTCTCTGTTGCCCAGGGGGTGGCCCCCTCCGGCTCGGCGAACGTCACTTCGTCGCCTGTCGCCAGCGGCCGCAGCGGCAAGCTGAGCGTCGCCGCCGACAAGGTGAGCTGGACCGGCTCCGGCGATGGCCAGATGGCAGGCCAATAGGTGTTCGAAACGGCAACGCGCAGCCGGTGGCCGGCCGGAACGCGGTAGGCGCATTGATCGAGCACGGCGCGCACTGAGACGATTTCACCCGGCACCAGTGCTTCCGGGAATTCGTGCGAGTTGCGATGCGTCAGATTGAGCACGCCATAGGAAATCAGCTCCGAGGCACCGTCGGGATGCACGTCGCACAGCCGGACCGCGATATTGGCCTGCGGACGATCGGAGGATAGCCGCACCTCAACTTCGGGCGCGCCGACGATGTCGATCGCCTCGTTGAGTTCCGGCTGGTCGAAACACACCGACAAGGCATCGTCGGGGCGCTGATCGCCGGGCAGTTCCGGGCCGAAGGTGAACGGGAAATACTCGCCGCCGGCCAGGCCGCAGCTTTGCGGCGATGCGACGATGGCGGGTTCGCCTGCGGGGATCAGATCGACCGTTTGCGTCTTGATGGTTGGCGAGGGCCATTCCTGCTCCGCCACCCAGCGGCCTGGTCGCTCGGGATGCCAGCGTGCCGGACGCACGCTGTCCATCACATAGGCGCGGTAGGCAGGGTCGGCCTCGACGCCGGTGTCGACATCCTTCAGCCAGCGGTCCCACCAGCGCAACGCCTCCTGCAGGAAGCCGATGGCGGGCTTAGGCCCGGCGTAGTGCGGGTATTTGTGGATCCACGGCCCGATGATGCCCTTGACCGGGGCTTCGATGTTGCTGGCCAGATGCGAGACGGTGTTGCGGTAGCCGTCATGCCAGCCGCCGATCGACAGCACCGCGGCTTTGACGGCGGAAAAATCCTCGCAGATCGAGCCGCGCTTCCAGTAGGCATCGCGGTGCTGGTGCTTCAGCCACAGAGGTGCCAGGAAGGACTGGTTCTCCAGCCGGGTCAGCCATAGATCGCGCCATCTGTTGTCGCCGGCCAGCAGCGGGTCCGGCGGCCGCGACGAGTAGGAGAGCATGGTCGAGGCCCAGCCGAAATTCTCGATCAGCAGGCAGCCGCCCTTGTAGTGGATGTCGTCGGCATAGCGGTCGACGGTCGAGCACAGGCTGATCACCGCTTTTAGCGCTGGCGGCTGCTTGGCCGCCACCTGCAGGCAGTTGAAGCCGCCCCAGGAAATGCCCATCATGCCGACATTGCCGTTGCACCAAGGTTGGCTTGCCGCCCAGGCGATGACGTCGCAGGCGTCCTGCAATTCCTGCTCGGAATATTCGTCGTCCATCAGCCCTTCGGAATCACCGTTGCCGCGCATGTCGACGCGGATCGAGGCGTAGCCGTTGCCGGCGAAATAGGGATGCGTCAGCTGATCGCGAAAGATGGTGCCGTCGCGCTTGCGGTAAGGCAGATGCTCGAGGATCGCCGGCACCGGATCATCGCCGGCATCTTCCGGCATCCAGACCCGTGCCGACAGCCGGCAGCCATCCGGCATGACGATCCCCATATCCGGGAATTCGACGACTTTGCGGGGAAATTCGGTGACGGTGTTCATGGCATGCTCCAGG
>NZ_RZRQ01000001.1:0-24077 GCF_003997785.1 Mesorhizobium sp. M7D.F.Ca.US.004.01.2.1
ACGCAGCGGTGTGAGACGGGCATTCTTGTGGATGTTCATTCGGACCCTCCGATGGATGCTGAAGCGTGGTAACTCCAGTCTCCTCGGTCCGGTCCGAATGGACAACCTCTCGAAAGCTCACACCTAGTGCCGGCAGTGGCACCGCTGTTGTCCGTCGACAGGTCCCGCGCTTGCTCGGTGCGACCAACAACCTTAAGCGCTAGGGCGTAACCTGACCCTGCAAGATCTCCTCACCGACTATAAGGTGCGCCTCACGATCTGAGACGATGGGACAGGATGGCTAAGGAGGTGCGCCGTCTTGCATGCCCCGCCAGCGAGGCGAACCCTCTCGGCTACGCGCGCCACCAGCGACGCTCCATATCGTCAGGCCTGCGTCTCATGCTCAGATGAGCCGGTATTTGGCTCTCTCATCAGCAAACCGAGAGAGCCCATGCCAAGACGGAAGCAAGCAAGACGAACGAGCGTCAGAGATATCCTGCGCCTGACCCATAAACAGGGCAGTCCGGTGGGCCAAGGTGGCAGAGCAACTGAGGTTCGGCAAGACTTCGGCTTCCACCTATCTGCGGGCGCTGGAGACGGGCTGTCGTGCAGGCCCTGCATGCGGCTTTGAGGACGATGCGATGTTGAAACACCGTCTGTTGCGCCGAATCGGCCGTCGGCCAAACGTTGGGTCGTCATCAGGTTCTCGACAGCTTCCCGGTGTCAAATCCAAACCGTGGTCGGCGATCCCCACCAGGGTGGGAAGGCAGCGCTGATATAGCCGAACGTCGATCAAGTCACGATCAACGATTGCCTCATGTCACATGCCCTGCGGGACTGAAAAACGGAGAAGAACATGTGCGATGCAAAACTGAAGACCGTGCTTTCGCTTTTTTCGCCGGTGGCCAGCAAATTAGATGCTCTCTCGTCCAACGGACCAGCGACGGATGCAAACTGCGTTAAGCTAAATACGAACGAGAACCCGTTTCCGTTGCCGAAGAGCGTAATGCAAAGTGCAATTGCTGCGATCGAACACCAGTATCTTTATCCGGAAGACGACAATCTCAGCTTAAGGGCAGCTGCCTCCGATGCTTACGGATTTTCCAAAGATCAGGTGATTGCCGGCAACGGTTCGTCGGAGCTGCTCGGACTCATCTACAGAGCTTTCCTCGCCCCAGGAGATAGAGTGGCAATGCTGTCGCCCGGATTTTCGTTCAACCGTAAACTTGCCATGTTGCAGGGTGCCGAGTTTCTCGAAATCGCATCGAGCGAAGCTCATCCCCTGCCGATAGAAAAACTGCTGTCCGGCCCCGCAAAAGACGCGAAGTTCATTCTGTTGGCTAATCCGAACAATCCGACCGGAACATTCGTGCCGGTGGCCGAAATCGAACGCCTTGTGGAGCAAGCAGATCGCTTGGTCGTCTTGGATGAGGCCTACGTTGACTTCGCACCCGACAATGCCCTGCGCCTCGTCAATAGACATCCGAATCTTTTGATCTTGAGGACTTTTTCAAAGAGCTATGCTGCCGCTGGCGTGCGAGTCGGCTTCGGTTTCGGTCACCCAGAAATCATTGGCAGGCTGCGCAACATCCAGAATGTCTTCAACATGAACGTGATCGGGCAGGCGGTCGGGAAAAGCATTCTTGCGCATCGCCACGCCTACGAAGAGAACCACAGGCACATCAAGCATGAACGACAGCGAGTGACCCTGGCGCTGTTGCAACTTGGCTTTTCCGTAACACCCTCCCACGCAAACTTTTTGCTGGCCCGTGTGCCGGCGGGACAGGAGGGCTCATGCTGGCAAGCCGCGTTGAAAGAGCAGGCGATCCTCATCGCCAGCTTTCCTGACGTAGATTTGAAGAACTGTATTCGCGTCAGCATTGGCACCACAGAGCAGATGGACAAATTCCTTGCTGCCGCCGAACGCGTCTGTATGAACTTTAAGAAGGATCGCGGTGCTCACAAGCATGAAGTCGATTCACATTAAGCATCAAGTAATGATATGTCGTGAGCTATGATGATTAGCGAATAAATATAGGTAATTTGGAGAACAATTAATTGAAGAAAATTTCCGCTTCGGGCCTGACCTTCGGCATCTTCGATCATCTGGACGAAAACGGCGATGACATCGCACAACAATATGCAGATCGGCTGAGCCTAGCAGAAGCGTGCGATGGCTATGGCTTTTATGCGTATCATCTCGCCGAGCACCACTGTACGCCGCATGGCAGAGGTCCATCACCGAATTTGTTCTTAGCGAGCGTCGCCCAGCGAACCCGCAGTCTTCGTGTTGGTCCCATGGTAATGCTACTTGCGCTCTATCATCCGCTGCGTGCCTTCGAGGAGATCTGCATGCTTGATCAGTTGAGCGGCGGCAGGCTTGAACTCGGCATAGGGCGCGGCTCTGCTCCCACTGAATTGGGATACTTCGGGGTTGCTGTAGAAGCAGCACCAGAACAGTATGCGGAGGCCAGTGAGATTCTCATCAATGCGATGAAAGGCGGGACGCTTTCTTATCAGGGCCGCCACTTTGAGTTGAAAGATGTTCCGCTGACGTTGAGACCTCACCAATATCCCCGTCCGCCGACATGGATCGCCACCAATCGACCCGAGCCGGCTAGCTGGGCCGCTGCGAATGGGGCAAACATCGCCTGCGTCGGACCTTCCACTTCTGTTCGCAGCGTTACCGACGCGTTCCGCGCCGCCCGAATTCACGATGCTGACATTGGCCAGCAAGCGCCATTTCTTGGATTGCTCCGAATGGTGGTGATAGGGCGTTCTGAAACAGATGCGTATTTGCTCGCAGCACCTGCCTATGAACGATGGCTCAATAGCTTCAAATTTCTATACGAACTAAATGCCATTTCCACTCCACCAAACTTGCCTTTGAACTTCGATGCAGCAATTGAAAGTGAATTGTGCGTCGTGGGAACGGCAGATTCTGTCCGAAAAGCTCTCCTTGATCAGCTGGAAGAGGCAGGTGCTAATTATCTTCTGTGTCAACTGGCATTTGGGGATTTGCCGCTGGATGCCTCACTATACACCGCATCGGCCATTGGATCCGAAATCATGGCTCGAGTTGCCGCATCGTGAATCCGTCGTGTGATTGGAGGAGCAGCGGCAGCGCTGCTCCTCATTGCGAAACGGTTGTGGGGGCCGGACTCCTGTGTCAGGTGTAAACCATTGGAGCACGTCCTATCTGATCCAGGTCATATCCTGCGGCTTTGAAGTAGTTGGCACATTCGGCTGGGGTGAAGAGGTCGACGACCGCGCCGAGGCGTCCTGACCTTGCCCCTCTGATCTAATCCGGTTTGAAGTTCGTTCTGGCCCATCCAGAGGACCAGGACATGAAACGCAGCCGCTTCTCTGAAGAGCAGATCATCGGAATTTTGAAGAAACACGAGGCCGGGGTATCGGTTGGCGATCTGTGCCGCAAGCACGGGGTCAGCGACGCCTCGATCTACAATTGGAAGGCCCGCTTCGGCGGGATGGATGTCACCGAGGCTCGGCGACCTGAAGGCGCTGGAGGACGAGAACACGCGCCTGAAGCGGCTTTTGGCCGACGCCATGCTCGACAATGCCGCGTTGAAGGACCTTGTGGGAAAGAAATGGTGACGCCCGCCGCCAAGCGGAAAGCTGTCGCTCGCCTGAAGGAAGGCTTCGGGATGAGCGAACGGCGGGCGTGTAAAGCCATCGGCTGTTGCCGCATGACGGTTCGCTACCAGACCAGCAGGCCGGACGACCGCGAGGTTCGCGAGCGGATGAAGGCCGATCGCGCAGGAGCGTCGCCGGTTCGGCTACCGGCGTCTTCTCGTGATGCTGAGGCGGGAGGGCCTGGTCGTGAACCACAAGAAGCTGTTCCGGCTCTATCGGGAGGAGAAGCTCGCCGTCGCCGCCGTGGCGGCCGCAAGCGGGCGATCGGGACCAGGGCGCCGATGCTGGTGCCGCTGAGGCCCGACGAGCGCTGGTCGCTCGACTTCGTATCGGACCAGCTCACCGACGGGCGCCGCTTCCGCATCCTGGCCGTCGTCGACGACTGCACGAGAGAGTGCCTCGCACTCATCGTTGATACGTCTCTCTCGGGCATGCGGGTTGCCCGCGAATTGGACGGCTCATCACCGAGCGGGGCCGGCCCAGGATGATCGTCAGCGACAATGGCAGCGAGTTCACCTCGAACGCCATCCTCTCCTGGGCGGATCAGAACCGCGTCGAATGGCATTACATTGCGCCCGGCAAGCCGATGCAGAATGGCTTCATCGAGAGCTTCAACGGCCGACTGCGCGATGAACTGCTCAACGAGACGCTGTTCACCTCGCTGGCTCAGGCGCGCGTAGCCATCGCCCTGTGGCACGCCGACTACAACACCGCGCGGCCGCACTCCCCCCTGGCAGACCCCGGCCAAGTTCGCCAGCACCTTCAATCCGCGACGGTCGCTCGCGCTGCGCTATGCCAAAGGCTCCGCGCCAGCGCCCGTCGCTTCACCCGCCCAGCAGGGCACAACCCACGCCGGAAACGAACTCAAAACTGCTGGGGCAACGTCAGTCCCATAGAGCCTTGATGGTTATCTCGGCCTTTGCTCGCAGCAGCGCCTTAGGTTGGGCGAAGGCGTTCTCAATCGGATTGAAGTCGGGACTGTAGGGCGGCAGTTAGAGCAGGCTCGCCTGCGGCCTCAATCGCGCCGCGCAGGGTTCTCCAGGCGGATGTCGCCAATGTCAAATTTGCTGGCATCCATGTCGCCCTCGCCAACCGCACAAGCGAAGGCCAGAAAGCCAACATGTGTTCTGCGGCTTAATTAAGAGTCAGCCGATGTCGGCCGAACATCACCTTGTCTCGAAGTCGACGATCGGACAGCAGGTTGCGAAAGTTGGCGCGATGCGAAACAAACTGCTGAAGCGCTCAACTTTTATTGATCACGCGTGTTGGACGCGACGCACTCCCGTTCCAATCGGGCTGAGCGCAAATTCTCCCGGTTCACAAAACTGAGTCGCTGGAGTAGTGGGGGCGCAGAGAAATCTCCGGTCGCAGCCTTACCCGGTCAAAACAAGGATACCAATGATGAAGACTCTCGCCGTCTGCTCTGGCGGATTGGACTCCGTTTCCCTTGCTCACATGGTGGCAGCGGAGCACGAACTCACCGGCCTTCTATCTTTCGACTATGGCCAACGGCACAGGAAGGAATTGGGCTTCGCCGCTCTTTGCGCGCAGCGACTGAAGGTCCCGCACCAGATCATCGACATCGGCGAAATTGGCCGTGGCCTTTCCGGCTCAGCGCTGACTAGCAGTATCGACGTGCCGGACGGCCACTACGCCGAAGACACGATGAAGATTACGGTGGTGCCGAACCGCAATGCCATCATGTTGGCAATCGCCTTCGGTCTCGCCGCCGCCCACAGCGCCGAAGCGGTGGCGGCGGCCGTGCATGGTGGGGACCATTTCATCTATCCCGATTGCCGTCCGGCCTTCATTGAAGCTTTCCAGACAATGCAAGACCGCGCGCTCGACGGCTATGCGCAGATACGCCTCTATGCACCGTATGTGAATCTCGGAAAAGCTGACATTGTTGCGGATGGCGCAAGATACGGCACCCCGTTTGCTGAGACCTGGTCCTGTTACAAGGGCGGCGTGCGTCACTGCGGACGATGCGGGACCTGCGTCGAGCGGCGCGAAGCGTTCCATCTCGCCGGGCACGCTGATCCCACCGACTACGAGGACGCCGATTTCTGGCTTGAGGCGCTGCGCAGGAGGCGCGCGTAATGTTCCACATCAGCAAGGAATTCCACTTCTCGGCCTCGCATCAGCTCACCTCCTTGCCTCCCAACCATCAATGCGCGCGCCTGCACGGGCATAACTATGTCGTCGTAGTGGAGCTGTCGGCCAAGGAACTGGACGCCCACGGCTTCGTGCGCGACTATCACGATCTGGCGCCGCTCAAACGCTACATTGACGAGAGCTTCGACCATCGGCACCTCAACGACGTGCTGGGACATGAGAAGGTCACGGCGGAATGCCTGGCCAGACATTTCTATGAATGGTGCAAGGCACGTCTGCCGCAGACCGCGGCCGTGCGCGTTAGCGAAACACCGAAAACTTGGGCGGAATACCGTCCGTGACCGACATGCATCCCGCAATCCGTGTGAGCGAGATATTCGGGCCGACTATCCAGGGCGAGGGCGTGCTCATCGGCTTGCCGACGGTGTTCATCAGAACCGGCGGATGTGATTATCGCTGTTCATGGTGCGACAGCCTTCACGCGGTGGACAATCAGTATCGCCATGAATGGCTACCGATGCCGATCGATGCCGTGTGGCAAACCGTCCATGCGCTTTCCGGCGGCAGGCCGGTTATGGTCTCCTTGTCAGGCGGCAACCCGGCCATTCAGCCGTTCGGTCCCCTCATAGAACGAGGCCATCGCGAGGGCTATCGTTTTGCACTGGAAACGCAGGGTTCCGTGGTGAGGGAGTGGTTTGCGGATCTTGACGTGCTGACCCTTAGCCCAAAGCCGCCGTCCAGCGAGATGACGACCCGTTGGGCTGCGTTTGATGCATGCCTCGAAGCGGCGCAAGAGAAGCCGCAAATCGTGCTCAAGCTCGTCGTTTTCGACGAGAGTGACTATGCCTACGCCAAAGAAGTCGCGGCGAGATATCCGCACCTTCCGATCTATCTGCAACCCGGCAATCACACGCCGCCGCTCCCTGGCAGTGAAGACGCCTCTGTCGACTTGGACGGAATAATGATGCGAATGGAATGGCTTGTCGAAAGGGTGACTAGCGACAGGTGGTTCGAAGCCCGCGTGTTGCCGCAGCTGCACGTTCTGCTTTGGGGTAACAAGAGGGCGGTCTAGTCTGTGGCTTGCGTCGCACCGGAAGGCCGGGCTCCAACGGCTTGGCAGGCTCTCTTCGCGTGCCGAGTACAGCCGAGCTTTGTTCGCGTCAGCGGTCTCGCGATTGTGCGGCTGGAAACCGCCCGGACACCCCGCTGCCGGCGTGTGTCACCTTGACTCCGATGAGCTGTCGTCACGCAAAGTTGAAATCCGCAAGAACTGGCCTTCTCGCCCCACCTGCTCCGTCGCAAGCACGTCATCCCCTCATCCTTGTCCAGCTCTTATCGATGTATCTCATTGTCCGGCCTGACGCACGACTGTCAGCATGGGAATGCATCCATTGCGCAAATGCCTTCCATAAAGAAGATCGATTTCCTCATTGGCCCAACGTGAAATATAGCAACGTTTTCGTGGCGTGGGTCGGCTGCGTCGGGAGTAGCGATGAAAACGTATTGGGGTCGCCTGCGTCTCCTTGGGCAGCGAGTGTAAAGTATAGCGATGCGGCCTCCGGCGCGAACGGCAGCCGCGCAGTGATCACCTTCGCCTGTGCCTTTGCGGCGGGGGTCAAGCGCTGGTCTGCTAAAATTTTTTATCGTTTAGCTGGTTGAAACTGCCCCCGTTGCGGGCTGCAGAAGCCGGCCAGCCGAGAAACGGCAGCCGCACTTATGAAAGCACGCCAAGGCGTGCGGGCATCTATCAGTTGCAAAGGACAATACTGGCCGCGCCGATTGGCCATCACGCGTCCATTAGGGCAGCCACCAACATCAGTTCGCAAGAGGAGCAAAAGTAATATGTATCGTCGTCACCTGATCAAAGGGTTGGTTGCGCTCGGCGCATGCCGGATTTGCGTTCAAGCCGCCCAAGCGACCAGTGCCCATTGGGGGTACACCGGTCCGGTCGGACCGGAGCACTGGGCTGATCTGGATAAGGAAAATTTCGTATGCTCTGCCGGCACGCAGCAATCGCCGATCAATATCAACAGCGCGGTCAAGGCGGATATCCCGCATATCGCCATCGGCTGGCACAAGGGCGGCGGCAATATGGTGAACAACGGCCACACCATTCAAATCAATATGCCACAAGGCAGCACGCTGACCCGCGGCGATCGTGTCTACGAACTGGTACAGTTCCATTTCCATGCGCCAAGCGAACATCACGTGGCGGGCAAGAGCTTCCCGATGGAGGTGCATTTCGTTCACAAGGACACGCAAAGTGGTACTCTGGGCGTGCTGGGCGTCTTTTTAACGCCCGGCGCGACAAATGCCAGCTTTGCTGCCCTTGCTGCGGCCTTTCCCGAACTGCCGAATGGGGAGGTGACGATCGACGAGGTGAATCCCAACTGGCTTCTGCCAGCCTCGCTTGGCTATTGGACTTATGAGGGCTCACTGACGACGCCGCCGTGCACCGAAAACGTCGAGTGGATGGTGGCGATGGAACCGGTTGACGTTGATCCGGCAGACATCCAGCGATTTGCCTCACTCTACCCGTCGAACGCGCGCCCTATTCATTCACCCAATCGACGCTTCATCCTGCGCCAGAGTTGAGCGCCGCCCCAGCGGTTCCGCACGGTCCAACATTCTTGGCACAAGTTGGCGCGAAGCCTCCTCTTCCGGTCTGGCGGTCTGACGGCGCTCCCCAAGCTGGCTAGTCTAAATGATAGGGATTCGGTGCCGACACCACTCGTCCCAAATACGTCGCGGCGAGGTTTGTCTGCAACCCGGCAATCACACGCCGCCCCGCCGTGGTAATGAAGACGTCTCTGTCGAGTCCGACGGAATATGATGCGCATGGAACCGCTGGTAGAAAAGGTGACCAGCGACAGGTGGTTCGAAGCCCGCGTCTTGCCGCAGCTGCACGTTCTACTCTGGGGTAACAAGAGGGTAGTGTATACCTTCTCCTAGCTTCGCCGCCAACTACTCGGTTTTCCGAATTGCTCTCTATATTCTTGAAGACGATGCGTTCGTTAAAGACATGTGCTGCGCACCTGGTGTAAAAGCTGCTCTCATCATGCAGAGGTCAAGCCAGTCGGGCTCATCCGAGGCTATGGCCGTGAGCACTGTTCAGTTCGGCAGAGAGGGCGCTTTTGTACACACTTTGCGATCGTGGCGGCCCCGTGGGCAGATCTGCAAGCTGCCGCGACACTAACCTCTCGAAGCCCGCCCGCCCGCCTTTCGTGCAGCTTCCTCTGAACAAAACCACCGCTCGCCCTTCAATAGGTTGATGCGTGTCTCCCAGTAAGATTCCTGTCCAAGAACGTGATAATCTTCTTGCCAGTGTTGTAGCTGATGTTGCCCTTGATGCCGCAGCCTACCGCGGCGGGACCAAACTCAATGGCAAGCAGGCCGGCTAGGATCGTGCAGCCAGTCGCGAGCCTCGCCCACAACGGGGTCTCACGCGCATGAGGGCGCCGACCATGGGTTCGGCGGTTCATACGCGTATAACACGTATCTTTCTGAAAAAATCAATGCTCTCGGCTAAGCTACTGAATTATTTGGCTTCCATATAGCGCGTCGGCGGAACCAACTTGTAGACGGGCTATGAAAGGTTAAGCGCGGATGTCTATCGGCCGCCGGCGTTCCCGCTCTGTAAGCCTGCCTGAACTACCCGCGCCGCGGTCAAGCCCCAGGCTCCTGCTCATCCAGCGACCGCCCGATCAATGGCAGGCTGGAAAGACAAGAGCCGATGTCTTCCGATGGTCTCGCCATCAGCTTTGGGCTAACTTCCCCATTCTCCCGCTTCGAGCTCGACACACGGCGGTTTGGATGGCGCACGACAATCTGTGTCGGCTTTGTCGTGTCCGTGACAGACGCCTGAAAGGCCCGTTCGCGCGTTTTGCCGCCGTCTAAGCGGCTGGAATTTAATGACAAAGTTTCTTCTGGGATCGGCCGATCACGCTGGTACGCTTTTTGCGATGCTTGGTGTGAGGCGGCACGAGCTGCCTATCGGCACTTGTGTCGCGGGCAGTCGCGATAATTAGAACGAAGGAAGGAAAGCTATTATGTCAGGTCTGCGTCAGATCGCCTTTTACGGAAAAGGCGGCATCGGCAAGTCCACCACGTCCCAAAATACGCTCGCTGCCCTTGTCGACCTCGGGCAGAGAATCCTCATCGTAGGATGCGACCCCAAAGCCGATTCCACACGCTTGATCCTGAATTCGAAAGCTCAGGATACCGTCCTGGATCTCGCCGCACAGGAAGGCTCGGTGGAAGACCTCGAACTCCAGGACGTGCTCAAGGTGGGCTACAGAGGCATCAAGTGCGTGGAGTCCGGCGGCCCCGAGCCGGGTGTCGGTTGCGCCGGCCGCGGCGTCATCACCTCGATCAATTTCCTCGAGGAGAATGGCGCTTATGACGATGTCGATTATGTCTCCTATGACGTCCTCGGCGACGTGGTATGCGGCGGCTTCGCCATGCCGATCCGCGAAGGCAAGGCCCAGGAGATCTATATCGTCATGTCCGGCGAGATGATGGCGCTCTATGCCGCCAACAACATCGCCAAGGGCATCCTCAAATATGCCCATTCGGGCGGTGTGCGGCTGGGCGGGCTGATCTGCAATGAACGTCAAACCGACCGCGAACTCGATCTGGCCGAAGCACTGGCTGGCCGATTGAATTCCAAGCTCATCCACTTCGTGCCCCGCGACAACATCGTCCAACATGCCGAACTCAGGAAGATGTCGGTGATCCAGTACGCGCCGGACTCAAAGCAGGCAGGGGAATACCGCGCTCTGGCCGAGAAGATCCACGCCAATTCGGGCCAGGGTACGATCCCGACGCCGATCACCATGGAGGAGCTGGAGGAGATGCTGCTCGACTTCGGCATCATGAAGACCGACGAGCAGATGCTTGCCGAGCTTCACTCCAAGGAAGCGGCGAAGGCGGCGGCCCAGTAGTGACATTAGCGCTGCCATGAATCGGCGCGCCTTGCAGAGAACGGCGCCTATTCTTTGAGGCGTCACCCAACCTTGAAAGGGGGACTCATGAGCCGGGAATACGAGAATGACGGTGCTCTTCATGCGAAGCTTATCGAAGAGGTGCTGTCGCATTATCCCGACAAGGCGGCGAAGCGCCGCAAGAAGCACCTCAACGTCGCAAAGAGCGGCAACGAGGCTGGCGGGGAAAGCGAGGTCCTTTCCGAATGCGACGTCAAATCGAACATCAAGTCCATTCCCGGGGTGATGACGATTCGCGGCTGTGCATATGCTGGTTCGAAAGGCGTGGTGTGGGGGCCAGTCAAGGATATGGTCCATATCTCGCACGGCCCGGTCGGCTGCGGCCAATATTCTTGGTCGCAGCGCCGCAACTACTACGTCGGTACAACGGGCGTCGACACGTTCGGGACAATGCAGTTCACCTCCGATTTCCAGGAGAAGGACATCGTCTTCGGCGGCGACAAGAAGCTGGAACAGATCATTGACGAGATTGAAGTCTTGTTTCCGCTCAACAACGGCATCACCGTGCAGTCCGAATGCCCTATCGGCCTGATTGGCGATGACACCGAGGCCGTTTCTCGCAAAAAGACCAAGGAGTATGACAAGACGATCGTGCCGGTACGCTGCGAGGGCTTCCGCGGCGTCTCGCAGTCGCTTGGCCACCACATCGCCAATGATGCAATCCGGGATTGGGTCTTCGACAAAAAGGATGTCAAGTTCGAGGCCGGCCCCTACGACGTCAACGTCATCGGCGACTACAATATCGGCGGCGATGCCTGGGCCTCGCGCATACTGCTTGAGGAGATAGGGCTGCGCGTGGTTGGCAACTGGTCGGGTGACGCCACACTCGCAGAGATCGAGCGCGCCCCGAAGGCTAAGCTCAATCTTATCCACTGCTACCGGTCGATGAATTACATCTGTCGGCATATGGAGGAAAAGTATGGCGTCGCCTGGATGGAGTACAATTTCTTCGGTCCCTCCCAGATCGAAGCCTCTCTGCGCAACATAGCCAAGCATTTTGGGCCGGAAATCGAGGAGAAGACCGAAAAGGTCATTGCCAAGTACAGGCCGCTTGTTGATGCGGTCATCGCCAAGTACCTGTCGCGCCTGGAAGGAAATACCGTGATGCTCTATGTCGGCGGCCTGCGCCCCCGCCACGTCGTCACGGCCTACGAGGACCTCGGCATGGTCATCGTGGGCACCGGCTATGAATTCGCCCACAGCGACGACTATCAGCGCACCGGCCACTACGTGAAGAACGGCACGCTGATCTACGATGACGTGACCGGCTATGAGTTGGAGAAATTCATCGAAGGGATTCGCCCAAATCTGGTCGGCTCGGGAATCAAAGAAAAATACCCGGTGCAGAAGATGGGCATACCGTTCCGCCAGATGCATTCCTGGGATTATTCAGGCCCGTATCACGGCTACGACGGCTTTGCCATTTTCGCACGTGATGTGGATCTCGCCATTAACAACCCGGTCTGGGACCTATTCCACGCGCCTTGGAAAAGAAGCCGGGGCGATGAGCGGGCGATGGCTGCCGAATAAACATTTGCTTCAGCCCCAGTCTCCCACTGAGACGGTGAACTCCCGCGGCCTCTGATCCGCCGGAGCCTGGAACGTCTTGACGTCCTGAGCTGCCGTCCCGCGCAGCCAGATGCAAAAGAGGTAATCATCATGCCGCAGTCGGCTGAAAAAATTCTCGATCACGCTCCCCTGTTCCGCGAGCCGGAATACAGAAAGATGCTCGCTGAGAAGAAGCTAAACTTCGAATGTCCGCACCCCGATGAAATCGTTTCCGATCAGCGCGATTTCACCCAGACGTGGGAATACCGCGAAAAGAACCTCGCCCGCAAAGCGCTTGTCGTGAACCCGGCCAAGGCCTGCCAGCCGCTGGGTGCGGTATTCGCTGCCGCCGGCTTCGAGCGAACCATGTCCTTCGTCCACGGCAGCCAAGGTTGCGTCGCCTATTACCGCTCGCACCTGTCGCGCCATTTCAAGGAGCCTGCCGCGGCGGTCTCCTCCTCAATGACCGAGGATGCGGCGGTGTTTGGCGGCCTGAAGAACATGGTCGACGGGCTCGCCAACACCTACCAGCTCTACGACCCCAAGATGATTGCCGTGTCGACGACCTGTATGGCAGAGGTCATTGGCGACGACCTGCACAGCTTCATCCAGAACGCCAAGGACGAAGATTCAGTCCCGCGCGACTTCGACGTGCCCTTTGCCCACACCCCGGCCTTCGTTGGCAGTCATGTCGACGGCTATGACAACATGGTCAAAGGCATTTTGGAGCACTTCTGGAAAGGTCAGGAGCGTACGCAAATCGAAGGAACCATCAACATCATTCCGGGCTTCGACGGCTTCTGCGTCGGCAACAACCGGGAGCTCAAGCGCCTGCTCGATGTAATGGGCGTGTCCTATACATTGATCCAGGATGCCTCTGACCAGTTCGATACGCCTTCGGACGGTGAATACCGCATGTATGACGGGGGCACGAAGATCAACGAGGTGAAGAAGGCCCTCAACGCCGAGGCAACGCTTTCGCTGCAGCATCACAACACCCGAAAGACACTGGGCTATTGCGAGGAGGTCGGGCAGGCGACGGCCTCGTTCCACTATCCGCTCGGCGTTCAGGCGACGGACGAATTCCTGATGGAGGTCGCGGCGATTTCCGGCAAGGAGATTCCCGAGGCAATTCGCCTCGAGCGCGGCCGACTGGTAGACGCCATGGCGGACAGCCAATCCTGGCTGCATGGTAAGAAATACGCCATCTACGGTGATCCCGACTTCGTTCACGCAATGGCCCGCTTTGTCATGGAGACCGGCGGCGAGCCAACCCATTGCCTCGCCACCAATGGCACCTCGGCATGGGAAGCCGATTTGAAGAAGCTGCTAGCATCCTCGCCTTTCGGCAAGGCTGCCCAGGTTTGGGCGGGCAAGGACCTGTGGGCGCTGCGCTCGCTGCTCTTTACCGAGCCGGTGGACCTTTTGATCGGCAATTCCTACGGCAAGTACCTGGAGCGCGACACCGGAACGCCGCTGATCCGGCTGATGTTTCCGATCTTCGATCGGCACCATCATCACCGCTTTGCGCTCTTTGGCTACCAGGGCGCGTTGCGCGTGCTGACGACGATCCTCGACAAGATCTTCGACAAACTCGATCGCGAGACGAGCGAGACGGGTGTGACGGATTATTCCTATGACCTCACGCGCTAAGAGCCGTGGCCGGCTTTTCGCCGAGGCCATTCCTTGCCCAATGGACTGGGGAGGCTGAGCGATGTCCTCCCTCAGCGCCAAAATCAAGGACGCCTTCGATGAGCCCGCCTGCGATAAGAACCGTGGCAAAGATGCCAAGGCGCGCAAGGAGGGCTGCTCGAAGTCGCTGACACCAGGGGCGGCAGCCGGCGGCTGCGCCTTTGACGGAGCCAAGATCGTCCTGCAGCCGATCACCGACGTTGCGCATCTGGTCCATGCGCCGCTCGCCTGCGAGGGCAATTCTTGGGACAACCGTGGTGCGGTTTCGTCAGGGCCGACCTTGTGGCGGACAAGCTTCACGACCGACCTCACCGAACTCGACCTGGTGATGGGGCAGGGCGAGCGGAAACTCTTCAAGGCGATCCGCGAGATCAAGCACACATACGCGCCGCCGGCGATCTTCGTCTACTCAACTTGCGTAACGGCGCTGATCGGTGACGACATCGAGGCCGTGTGCAAACGCGCCACGGAAAAGTTCGGTTTGGCCGTGGTGCCGATCAATGCGCCTGGCCTGGCAGGCTCCAAGAACCTCGGCAACAAGCTCGCCGCCGAGGCGTTGCTCGATCATGTCATCGGCACGGTCGAACCCGACGACCCCGGGCCCTACGACATCAACATCCTTGGCGAATTCAACCTCTCGGGCGAATTCTGGCTTGTAAAGCCGCTCCTCGATCGGCTCGGCATCCGGGTGCGCGCCTGCATTCCCGGCGATGCGCGTTACCGCGACATTGCTTCCGCGCACCGCGCCCGGGCGGCAATGATCGTGTGCTCGACCGCGCTGATCAGTCTTGCCCGCAAGATGGAGGAGCGCTGGGACATCCCGTTCTTCGAGGGCTCCTTCTATGGCATCTCCGACACATCGCAAGCTCTTCGCAACCTTGTCAGGCTGCTGGTGAGGAAGGGCGCCGATCCGGAGATCCTCGAGCGCACGGAGACGCTGATCGCGCAGCAGGAGGCGATCGCGTGGAAGAAACTCGAATCCTACCGGCAAAGGCTCCAAGGCAAGCGCGTGCTGCTCAACACAGGCGGTGTGAAGTCCTGGTCGGTTGTCCGTGCGCTGATGGAGATCGGAATCGAGATCGTCGGCACCTCGGTCAAGAAATCTACGGTGCAGGACAAGGAGCGCATCAAACAAGTTCTCAAGCACGACAAGCATATGTTCGAATACATGGCTGCGCGCGAGCTGTACGCCATGCTCTCTGAACACAGGGCCGATATCATGCTGTCGGGCGGTCGCACGCAATTCATTGCGCTCAAGGCCAAGACGCCCTGGCTCGATATCAACCAGGAGCGCCAGCACCCTTATGCCGGCTATGCCGGCATGGTGGAACTCGTACGCCAGATCGACCTCGCCATTCACAATCCGGTCTGGTCTCAGGTGCGCCAGCCGGCCCCGTGGGATTGCCAGCCTGATCTAAAAGACGAACTGCCATGCACGAAGAAGGAGTCCGGGCACCTGTTCGATGAATTCGCCGGCGCGACGGCACACGAGTTCAGCGAGTGTTGAGGCGACCGATGGCCCGCATCCTTCCCCAGACCAAATCCGCGGCGGTGAACCCGCTGAAGTCGTCGCAGCCGCTGGGTGCCGCCTTTGCCTTTCTTGGGGTCGACGGCGCGATGCCGCTGTTCCACGGCAGCCAGGGATGCACAAGCTTCGCGCTCGTGCTCTTCGTACGGCACTTCAAAGAAACGATTCCATTGCAGACAACAGCGATGGATGAGGTGGCGACCATCCTCGGCGCTGCCGACCATCTTGAAGAAGCCATCCTCAACCTCAAGAACCGCACGAAGCCAAAGCTGATCGGGGTGTGCACGACCGCGCTGGTGGAGACGCGTGGCGAAGATTGCGCGAGTGATATTGCGAACATCAAGCTGAAGCACACGCAAGAGCTTGCGGGTACGGAGGTCGTGCTGGCCAACACGCCGGATTTTGACGGCGCGATCGAAGAGGGCTGGGCCAAGGCAGTCACCGCAATGATCAAAGGGATTACAGGCTCGGGCGAACGTGCGCGGCAGCCGAAGAAGATCGCGATCCTGCCCGGATGCAACCTCACTGTCGCCGACATCGAGCATATGCGTGACATGGTTGAAAGCTTTGGGCTCAAGCCGGTTATTCTGCCCGACATTTCAGGCTCGCTCGACGGTACGGTTCCTGACCGCTGGGTAGCGACCACATACGGCGGCACCAGCGTCGAAGACATTCGCGAGTTGGGCACGGCCATGCAATGCATCGCCATCGGTGAGCACATGCGCCGCCCGGCGAAAGCGCTGCACGGGTTGACCGGCGTGCCTTACGTGTTGTTCCAGTCACTGACTGGGCTGCAGGACACGGACCGCTTCGTGTCGCTGCTGTCTGCGATTTCGGGCGCGGCGGTACCGGCCCGCGTGCGCCGGCGCCGGGCGCAATTGCAGGACGCGATGCTCGACGGACATTTCCATTTCGGCGGCAAGAAAATTGCCATCGCTGCCGAACCAGACCAGCTGTTCCAACTTGCGACCTTCTTTGCTGGCCTCGGCTCCGAGATAGCCGCGGCCGTCACAACGACCGACAGGTCTAAAATTCTCGAGAAAGTCCCGGCGGTTTCGGTTCAGATCGGCGATCTCGGCGATCTGGAAAGTCTTGCCGTCGGTGCTGACCTGCTTGTCACGCATTCGCACGGGCGCCAAGCATCGGAGCGGCTCCGAATTCCGCTCATGCGCATCGGGTTCCCGGTCTTCGATCGACTAGGCAGCCAGCACAAGCTCGCAATTCTCTATCAGGGCACCCGCGACATGATCTTCGAGGTCGCCAGCATCTTCCAGGCCAACCAACACGCGCCCACTCCTGAGGCGCTTGATCCACTCCGTAATCGAGAAATATCACGATGAACGCTGTTCGCCGCCTCTCGCTGGTCAGTAGTGAGGTTTTCGCCCCGATGCCTGAACGACGTAAGGGCGCATTGCGCGTTGCGATCGCCACTCAGGACATGCAGGACCTCAACGCCCATTTCGGGTCGGCCAGGCGCTTTGCTGTCTACGACGTGACGCGCGAGGAATGGAATCTCGTAGAAGCCGTGGCCTTCGATGACGTGTCCGATGAAAGCGGGGAGCATCGGGCCGAGCGCGATGATCGCATCACGCCAAAGGTGGATGCGCTCAAGGGCTGTCAGATCCTGTTTTGTCTGGCAATTGGCGGCCCTTCGGCAGCCAAGCTTGTCGCGGCAAAAATCCACCCGATCAAAGTGGCGGAGCCCCAATCGATCCCACAGGTGCTCTTGCGCACGCAGATGATGCTCAGGACGTGTCCTCCGCCTTGGCTGCGCAAGGTGCTGGCGCGAGCGGGCATTGCCGAAAAGAAACCGTCCTTCGAGGACGAGGACTGAAAAGAGGAGGACGCCAATGCCTGACCCCGCAATCCCCCCAGCTGTCGCCGAAGACGAGGCGGCTCTTTGCACCCCGTTCGTCAAATGCCTCGTGCGGCTGATCCGTTCTCAGGATTCCTATGGCTCGTGGGAACGCAAAGCGGACGCTGAGCTGCTGGGCGACTTCATCATTACCAAGGAACAGCGCCGAGGGATCCCAATCATCGGAGATCCCGATCCCGACGTGCTGTGGAGGCTCGACAAGTACTACGCCGCCATCGGGCTTGCGATCGAGGAGCGCTGCGGCCTTATGGCATCGCCGATGATCCAGGTGAGCCATGAGGGTTTTGGTCGGGTGCTTTTCACGACCGGACGGCTGGTCGTTTTGTCCAAAACGCTGCGCGATGTCCACCGGTTTGGCTTCGAGACGCTCCTGAAGCTCGCCACGGCCGGTACGAAGCTGGTCGACGATGCGATTTCAGTCATCGAAACCTTTCCCCACGTGGCGCTGGCATGATGGGCGCGATTTTCGAGAAAGGCCATCATGACGGACCCGAGAAACTATGTTGGCCAGTCCCCTCGATCCAGGGACTCGAGGCCGACCAGGTTGTTGGGGTATCGCCGATGAAGAAGCCGCTGGTCCTGATCTGCTCGCAAGATGCCGAGTTCTATCTGCTCTACAGCCACATACTGGAGGTTGACGGTTTCAGCAGTGAGACGGCAGACGGCGCGAAGGCTGCGCTGGCCTTGGCCGAACAACGGGAGCTTCAGGCCGTAGTGCTGGATTGCGACCCAGCCAGCATAAACGGGTCCGCAATTTGCGCCCACCTCAAGCGGGAACCGCGCACCACCGACCTGCCTATCATCGCCCTGATCGCGCCTGGCGCCGAGCACCAGCACCTCGATCTCTTGAAGGCAGGCGTTGAGAGCTTTGTGCGGCCGGTGGCTCCGGCCAAGCTGCTCGACTGCCTGCGGGCGAGGCTCGGGCTGACCAAGCGTGGTCCGAACGGGGTTGAAAACGACAGTTGGATTTGTTGTGGAGGCCTGGAGATGAAGCTCGATGCCCATCGGGTTCGCGGTAATGGCCACGACATCCATCTCGGACGGATCGATTTCAACGTGCTGCGGCTTATGATTGAGGCCCCCGGCAAGGTCTTCAGCCGGGACGAGCTTATCGGGGCGGCCTGGCTGCCCAACATTCATGTCGGTGCACGCACCGTCGATGTCCATATCAGCCGAATCAGGAGGGCGCTGAAAACGGCCTTGCCCGGCAGCGTCATTCGCACCGTCAGGTCGGCCGGCTACTCGCTCGAGAAGCCGGACGACTGAAATCGGTGATCGAACGTGGTGCCGCTCTCTCTTCCTCCTGAGAGCGGTGTTGCCGCTTTGAGGCGCTCCTAACGAAGACCAGGAGAAGCAGGCAAATGGAATTTAAAAGCATATTCAGTGTGACGGGTGCTGATCATTCTGATGAGGACCTCACAACAGCTGCCGGACTGTGTGCCGAGGTCGGCGCGCACCTATCGGTACTCATTATACCGCCTCCATTGCTCTTGATGTCGTCTCCGCCCCCCGAATGGAATACAGGACGTGCACAGGCAATTGCAGTACCGAACTATCGATTTCAGCAAATCGAGAAATTTTCACAGGACGTGACCAGAATGGAAAGACGGTCCGCGGATATCCTCAAAAGGCTGAAAGCTATGTCGCTTTCCTGTGACGTTGACACCGACTATTGCGATCCGGCTAGCCTCGGTGAAGTGGCACGACAGCGGGCGCTCTGCGCTGACCTGACGATCGTTGGAGGAGACCTCCTCAACGATGAGACTCTCGGACCTCCTGTTGTCAACGGCTGCTTGTTCGATAGCGGAAAGCCGGTGCTCATCGTGCCGAAGGGCGTTAAGGCGACGCTGTCGCCTCGACGCGTGCTGGTCGGCTGGGATTCGCGTGTAGAGGCCTCGCGTGCGGTTCGGGAAGCTCTTAGTATCCTATCCGCTGCCAAGGAAGTCTGTGTCGCTATGGTCGATCCAAAGGCGCAAAACAACGGGAAAGGCGCGCAGTCTGGAGCTGACATCGCTGCCTATCTTACTCGGCACGGTGCTCGGGTCTCCGTTGACCTGCTTAAGAGCGCCGGCAAATCGGCGGGCACAGTGCTGACCCAGCACGCGAACGACATCTGTGCTGACATGATGGTTATGGGTGCTTATGGCAGCCGTGGGCTGCGTGAGCGGATTTTCGGCGGTCCGCCGAGCTGGAGCTTTGGGAAGACCACATTGCCGCTGTTTTTGGCTCGCTGATCAGCTCCGTAGGAACACCGATCAGGTCGTAGGACCGCCAACCAGTCCGAAGTCGTCGTCGGTTACCGGTCGGATTGCGGAGACATGGCTGGATCCGCGAACATCTTGCGACGCTTGTCAGAGCCAAACCGGACGCCTCGACTGCTTCACGACGCTCTCGTGAACCAACTCGTGCGAGATCGTCCGCAACGGGCAGTAAAGACGAACGGCTGCAGCAGACCGCAGCCAAGCCACAGGGCGGGTGTACCAGGAGACCCCGCCTCGTGCGCGAACCCTGTTGGAAGGCCCCTTATCAGTACCCGGACGCGCGTCAAATCGGCGGCTGTCCCTGTCAGCCTGCGGTGTGCAAGGGCCGCTGCCGCGGAGCTTCCCCTGCCCGATCGTCGGGCGTGCGACAATGTCGGATTCCAGACGAGCTGGAACTGCGCGAACTCGTTGGTTTGACAGGTCTTTATCCGGCACGCCGCATGCATGGGAGTCTCCGAAAGCATTAAGAGCCGTTATCCATGGTTACGCCCCTCGAAAGAAAGAGCCGCTTCCGTCGTGGCAGGGAAACAGCCACTCCTGGGGTGGAGGCCGGCGCTAGAAGCCGCCGTAAGATCCGGAAGAGCCGCGCGACAGCATCACACACTTTCCTTCTGCTCTTGGGTTCGGATCACGCCGCGCCGCTGTCGATGCCGCCGACATTGAGCCCAAGACCTGGAAGGCGGCACACGCTTTTGCTGTCCTCTCAGTCGGGACCGCGGCTCAAGCATGCCTGTGAGGTTCGCATTGCTCAATGCCCGGCAATCGACGTCAACATGCCGCTGAGTTGGAAAACACTCCTAGAGGAGTAAGGATAAGTGGACCTCTTTTGTATTGGTGTGGGTGCTGGACCATCTAATTTGAGCCTTGCGTGTCAGATACAGGAAGAGATTGCGCAAGGGGCACTGTTCCTGGACCGGGAGGTCGATTTCCGAGGACATCCAGGCAGCGCTTTCGATTGCGCGGAGCTCCAGGTCGGCCACTTCCAGGATCTGGTTACTCTGGTCAATCCGCGATCAGCCTACACATTCGTAAACTACCTCCACGAGAACGGGCGTCTTTACAATTTCCTCAATGCGCAATTTCACGGGGTGCTTAGAGCCGAGTTCGCCCAATATCTCAACTGGGCGTTCCAGAAGAATCCGCTTGTCCGTGGCGGCGAGGCCGTTCGCGAAATCCGCTTTGACGGCGAGTTTCGCGTGCGGACGGACAACGCGGTCCTTGATGCAAGAAACCTCGTCATCGACATAGGCAAGCAGGCGCAAATTCCGCCTCAGTTTCATGGCTGGACTGGACCCAACCTGTTCCACTCATCTGAGTTGGCCCACATCAATCCTGAGGTGCAAAAAAAGCATGTCTGCGTTGTTGGCGGCGGACAGTCGGGAGCCGAGCTGCTACTGCACCTTGTCGGCCGGCCGAAAGAACGGCGGCCCGCGGCGATCACATGGGTCTTGACGCGCGAGATGCCTTTCGACGACCACGCGTTCACAAACGGGCTGTTCACGCCATGCTTCTCGGATCGTTTTGCTGCGATGAGCGAGGTGCATCGACAGCTGTTCCTGCGGCGTTTCGCGCTTGCCTCCGAGGGCATTTCAGAAAGCAAGTTGCGCGCGGTCTATCAGGCGCTCTACCACCACGCCTTTCTCGAGCCACACCAATGCGAGATCACATTGCGGCCAAGTTGCAACGTGTCGCGCTGCATCAATGCCGGAGCAGGGCACAGGCTCACGCTGCAACGCGGCTTGGACAACATCGGAGAAGTAACCGCCGATATCGTCATCCTGGCCACCGGGTACGAGAAACCGCTGCCGGGTTTCCTAGAACCGATCGCAGATCGCCTCGAACAGATCGGCAATGAGCTCGCCATCGGCGAGGATTTTTCGGTGTACTGGGACGGACCGCGAGACCGACGCCTTTTCGTTCAGAACGCCTGCCTTGGACAGCGCGGGCTGGCTGATCCGAACTTTGGGCTGCTGGCCTGGCGAGCGCGCCGCATCCTTGACAGCCTTCTGCGGCGCGCGCCATGCGCCAATCCCGAGCATCTAGGGTTCATCAACCGTCCCTTGACGGAGTGCTGGCCCGACCTCGGAGTCGAACAAATGGGCAGCGGGATATGATTCGTCGATATTGATGATCGGCGGTGGCATTCAGGAAAGATTTCCGCCTCTGGCGGCAAAAGCGGGACGAGCAATATTCCTACGGCGTCAGATCGCTCTGCTCGCGCTTGAGCAAGGTAGCGTCGCGCGACTCCTGCTTGGCGTGAAACAGCAAAGGGCATTCAATCACGATGCAGCTTTACGTGCTGTCGGGCTCAACGCCACGTGGATCGAGCCCAACGCCGCCGTTGGCAACCGCGACGCGAATTATGACGCCGGGCCACATGCGGCGGTGGCTGCAAGGGTACCGAGCCTCTCCCGCACTTTCGACCCCATCGCCGAAGTGCGACTACTCCAGGACGCCGAAGCCGGTCTTATCGCCAGCGGGCCAGCCAAACTCTCACCTTCCTAAACGGCAGCCGCTAAGGTGAGCCGTCGAAAGCCGACATTCAGGTTAACGTCAGCTGGCCGTGTTAGGGCTCGCTTATTCAAGGCGGTACCGGCGCTTGCCGAAGCTAAGAAGGGTTGGCATGCCCTTTGCCGTGCTTGATGTGCGGCAACACGGTGAGAGCTCCGCTGAAGCAAGCGAGAGGGAGCAATGCCCTCGAGACCGTGTCCGATTTTGACTGGAAAATATTCCGCGACAAAAGAGACGAAAGGTGTGGAATGACTTTGGACACCAAGATGGAACTGCGTATGGGGTCCCCGGCTCCTGCGCTGAAAGTGGAGAACTGGCTGCGTGGCGAGCCCCTCACGAGCCTTCGGCCCGGCAAGGTCTACCTCGTTGAATTTTGGGCGACTTGGTGCCGACCATGTGTCCACGCCATGCCCCATTTGATCGAACTGCAGGAGAAATATAAAGACAGCGGATTTGAGATTATCGGAGTCGCAGCTTGCGAAAAGGCTGCAACCGCGGACGAAGCGCGGACCAACGTGGATGCCTGGCTGACCGAGAAGTTCCCGAATCTGAATTATCGGACAGCGTTCGATTGCACTGGCGAAATGAAAAAGCTCTGGCTGGAACCCAGCTCTTCGTTCGGGATTCCCACCTCGTTCGTGGTCGACCGCGACGGCCACATCGCTTATATCGGCCACCCGGCACCTCTCGATGACGTTTTGCCGAAAGTCCTTAACGGCAGCTGGCGCAGCAGCTATGAAGCGAAAGCCGTCGATGCAAAGCGAATCTCGCGTGTGCGCGAATCGTCGCTGAGTCAGCCGATATACGCCAAACTTGGGCCGGCGATGCAGGACGAGGATTGGGCAGCGGCACTATTGGCCATCGAAGAAGGCCTCGCCGTGATGCCAGACTCTTTTGATTTTCGGCGGGTTCATGCGGATATTCTGCTTCACAAGCTGCGCGACATCAAAACCGGCTTGCCGCTTATGCGCGAATTGGTCGAGGACGCGATCAACAAAAAGTTCGAAGCGATGTCTTGGGTGGTGATGGCGCTGAACCAACTCTTCCATCCCACGATCGACAACTCCCATCTTCCGCATGATGATCGCTTTGCGATGGGCAAGGAGCTCTCCGAACAGATCCTGGAACTTAATCCTCCGCAAGGCGATGGAGACTTTAAATTCGGGTGTTACTTTCCGGTCGCTCAGTATTATTACGAGAGCGGCAACAAGGACCGGGCGATCGAGTTGATCGAGGTGGCAATCAAATCGCTGGACCATTCGGAGCCAGTGCCGGACCAAACCAAACAGCGCTACCTCACCTCGTTGCTCCAAGCCCTGGCCAACTACACGGGTGAGCCTGCCTGTCACGCGGGTCTCTGTGTGGCTCCGCAAAACAAGACTTCCGAAACTCAAAACGCTGTCACTTCCTGAGCAAGGATCGCGAAGGGCATGACAATTGGAATTGAACACCGGCAAATCCGCCCGCCCAGGCGCACTTCGCAGCAATAACGTCGATGCCGCAAAAGTGCGCGGCTTGCGGCAGGTGGAATTTCCATTGCGTTTACCTCGGGTCGAACCGCGGCGCAGGCGTTCGCGCCGCGGTGAAAGGTCTCGCATTGGTGGACGTGCTCGAGGTCGGCCACGGGACACTGTTGCGTGGGATCGGCTCGCCCAAGCCATTCCCCGCCCACGCAAGCGCCCGAACCACACATCGCAGAAAAAGAGATCGTCCTTCAAGAGGAGTACTGAAATTGGGGAAAAGCGAAATTCCTCATGAACCGGTTGGCCCTGCTGTCCACGGGGACGACGAGGCCCTTGCTTCCCCGTTCGTCAAATGCCTCCTGCGGCTCATTCGTACTCAGGATTCCTTCGGCTTATGGGAAGGCCATTCGGATGCCGAGCTGCTGGCCGAGTTCATCATCACCAAGC
>NZ_RZRQ01000001.1:24177-43731 GCF_003997785.1 Mesorhizobium sp. M7D.F.Ca.US.004.01.2.1
GACGACGAGGCCCTTGCTTCCCCGTTCGTCAAATGCCTCCTGCGGCTCATTCGTACTCAGGATTCCTTCGGCTTATGGGAAGGCCATTCGGATGCCGAGCTGCTGGCCGAGTTCATCATCACCAAGCAACAGCAACGTGCGGTACCCTTTGGCGGCGATCCCGATCCTGACGCGCTGTGGAGGCTCGACATGTTTTACACCGCCGTAGCGCTTGCGATCGAGGAGCGCTCCGGCGTGTCGACGTCGCCGACAATAGAAATGAAACCCGTGGGGGCTTCCGGCGGTTGGGCGTTCTGTCGAGACGTCCACCGGTTCGGCTTCGAGACTTTCCGCAAACTTGCTGAGGCCGGTACGAAACTGGTCGACGATGCGACTGCAGCCATTGAAGCCTAGCCCGAGATGGAGCGCATCAAGAAACCATTGTTCCAGGAAGGATCTATGTCAGACCTAGATAGGATGAGGAAAAAAGTCTGAAAGCTCCAGTTGCGTGCAGCTATTGCCAAGATGGCATTGCAGGACCTCGTCGAGGGTCTGCCGGGCAAGTGGGCCGACATACAGGAAGTCGCCGAGAAAACCCAAGCCGTTTATGCCGAGTTGGATGTTGCCAAGAGAGAACTCGCTTCAATGAAGAATTTAGGATGATGCGCACATTCACCACCCGTGACGGCTCCATTTGGATGCCGCCGTACCTGACCTCCATCGATAGCAAATCTGCATCGGCTGCTGCCGTTGTTTCAAGGTCTGCTCGCGCGATGTCATGCATCTTCACGGCGTTGATGATGCGGGTGAAATCCTCGCCCCTGCGATGACGAGGACGACGATTTCGACGGCAAGCTCAATCGCATGATCATGGTTGTCGATGATGCCGGCCGCTGCATAGGCTGCGGAGCCTGCGGCCGCGTCTGCCCCAAGAACTGCCAGACGCATGTTCCGGCCGACGAGCTCGCAACATGATCTGGCGAAAACCAGGGGAGCGGCGTGCACTTCATCTTTTTGTCGGCTCGTGGGGCTGGTCCTGTGCAGCAATGCGTCGATGGTTTACTTCGCTTTGGATTCGCTCCGTGTGGCAGTCGTCACGACGCTGGCCTGTTCGCTGCTGCTTCAGGCCGGCTACTTCGGCCGCGTGCTCTTTCTGATCTGGCAGTCCTCTAGCCGCGCTCGTGGAACTCGCCACAGGGGCCAGCATGCCGATGGTTACAGGAAAGCTCGGGTACCAGTCGTCTGACTCTGATCAACTGCGGAATGCAATTTTCAGCTGTGTCCCGGCTTGGTCGAATGCCCAGCATGTGCTGCTGCTTTGATGCGCGGATGACAGGATCAGTGCTCAGACCCACACCAATTTTGGTCACCCTCTGATGACTGAGCTGATCGTATAGGGAATCTGTGTTCGGCTAACACGCGACCATACCCCTGGGCTGACCGGTGCGTAGCAGGTTCAGGTACTTTTTTGCTGGAGATAGCATGCTGGAAAAATTCGAACGTTATCCGCTCACCTTTGGACCCACGCCGATCGAGAGGCTCGACCGCCTCGGCAAGCATCTGGGCGACAAGGTGGAAATCTACGTCAAACGCGAGGACTGCAACTCCGGTCTCGCGTTCGGCGGAAACAAGCTGCGCAAGCTCGAATACATTGTGCCCGACGCGATCGCGTCAGATGCCGATACGCTCGTCACAATCGGTGGCGTGCAGTCCAACCATACGCGCATGGTCGCTGCGGTCGCCGCCAAGATCGGCATGAAATGCCTCCTGGTCCAGGAGAGCTGGGTCCCACATGATGATGCTGTCTACGACCGGGTCGGCAATATCCTCTTGAGCCGCATCATGGGGGCAGAGGTGCGCCTGGTTGACGAGGGCTTTGACATCGGCATCCGCCGCAGCTGGGAAAAGGCACTTTATGAAGTCAAGGCAAGGGGCGGCAGGCCATATGCGATACCTGCCGGCGCCTCTGTCCACAAATACGGCGGCCTGGGCTATGTGGGGTTCGCTGAGGAGGTGCGTGCCCAGGAAGAGCAGCTTGGGTTTGCCTTCGACTATATCGTCGTCTGTACGGTGACTGGTTCAACCCACGGCGGCATGCTCGTCGGGTTCGCCAAGGATGGTCGACAGCGCAACGTGATCGGTATCGATGCCTCCGCCATGCCCGCCAAGACCAAGGCGCAGGTGCTTGGCATCGCCCAAAATACAGCGAAGCTCGTCCACCTCGGAGCGGAAATTGTCGAGGCAGACGTGGTGTTGTTCATGGACTACGCGTACCCGGGTTATGGCGTTCCATCGGAGGAAACCAAAGAGGCAATCCGTTTGTGCGCGCGGCTCGAGGGCATGATTACGGACCCCGTTTACGAGGGCAAATCGATGCAAGGGATGATCGACCTCGTCCAGAGGGGCTTCTTTCCACAGGGATCGAGGGTCCTCTACGCACATCTAGGCGGCGCACCGGCGATCAACGGGTACGGCTACACCTTTCGCAACGGCTGACGTTCGGCAGTCTGCGATTCCGCGGTCGCGCTCGAACGTGGGTAGGTAGCGTCGTTCGAGCGCTTGGCTGGAGAAGTGGAGGCAGCGACGGGCATCCACTAATTGGTACCATTACGTGCTGTCGGTGCTCAACGCCACGCGCATTGAGCGCATGCCGCCGTTGGCAACCGCGAGGCGAATTTTGACTCCGGGGCAAGAATCCACACGCGGCGGTGGCGGCACGAGGACCAAGCCGGCGAGTTCGCGCTTTCGAACTGGCGCCAAACTGCCACTGCTCGAGGGCCGAGGCCAGTCTAATCACAGGCGAGCCGTCCAAGCTCTCAAGAGTGATAGGGCGAAACCCGACAGCGGCAGAAGACATGTCGGGTTCACGACAATCGGCCGCATTTGGCCTCGTGGAGAATTTCAAAGCATTTCCCGCCGCTTACCGGAGCTGAGGGAATTGGCACCTCCGTTGCAGCTTGATGTGCGGCAACACGGTGAGAGCTTCGCTGAAGCAAGCCAGAGGGAGCGATGCCCTCGAGACCGTGTCCGATTTTGACTGGAAAATATTCCGCGACAAAAGAGACGAAAGGTGTGGAATGACTTTGGACACCAAGATGGAACTGCGTATGGGGTCCCCGGCTCCTGCGATCAAAGTGGAGAACTGGCTGCGTGGCGAGCCCCTCACGAACTTTCGGCCCGGCAAGGTCTACCTCGTTGAGTTTTGGGCGACTTGGTGCGGACCATGTGTCGACGCCATGCCCCATTTGATCGAACTGCAGGAGAAATATGAAGGCAGCGGATTTGAGGCGGTCGGAGTTGCCGCCTGCGAACAGGGTCCTACCGCAGACGAGGCGCGGACCAACGTGGATGCCTGGCTGACCGAGGAGTTCCCGAATCTGAATTATCGTATCGGGTTCGATTACATTGGCGAAATGAACAAGCTCTGGATGGATCCCAGCTCTTCGATTGGGATTCCCACCTCGTTCGTGGTCGACCGCGACGGCCACATCGCTTTTATCGGCCACCCGGCGGAACTCGATGACGTTTTGCCGAAAGTCCTTAACGGCAGCTGGCGCAGCAGCTATGAAGCGAAAGCCGCCGATGCAAAGCGCATCGCGCATAACCAACTTGCAGCGCGCGAAATGTCGCTTACCGGGCCGATATACGCCAAACTTGAGCCGGCGATGCAGGCCGAGGATTGGACGGCGGCGCTCTTGGCCATCGAAGAAGGCCTCGCCTTGATGCCAGACTCTTGTGAGTTCCGGCAGATTCATGCGGATCTTCTGCTTCACAAGCTGCGCGACATCAAGACCGGCATGCCGGTCATGCGAGAATTGGTCGAGGACGCGATCGACAAAACGTCCGACGCGGTGTCGTGGATGGCCTTGGCCCTCAACCAACTCTTCGATCCCACGATGGACAATTCCCATCTTCCGCGCGCGGAGCGCTTTGCGATGGGCAACGAGCTCTCGGAACAGATACTGGCACTCAATCCCCCGAACGGCGATGGCCCGTTTAAATACCTCCGGTACCTCCCGGTAGCTCAGTATTATTACGAGAGCGGCAACAAAGATCGCGCAATCGAGTTGATCGAGGTGGCACTGAAATCGGTGGACCGGCTGGGGCCAATTCCGGACCACACCAAACAGTACTATCTTACCCCATTGCTCGAAGCACTGGCCAACTACACGGGTGAGCCTGCCTGTCACGCGGATCTTTGTGTGGCTCCGCAAAAGAAGGCACCCGAAACTCAAAACGAAGTCACTTCCTGAGCAAGAATCGCGAAGGGACTGACAATTGGAATTGAACACTGGCCAATCCGCCCATCGAAGCTCTCTTCGCAGCAAGTATGTCGATGCAGCAGGGCGGCGGCTTGCGGAAGGTTGGATTTCAATTGCGTTGACCACCGGTCGGATCGCGGCGCAGACGATGTGCGCCGCGAATTCGCGCCGCAGGTCTCGCACTCGTGGACATGTCGAGGTCGGCCACGGGGCACTCTTGGGGTTGGCCCGCCCAAGCCATTCGTCGGCCACGCAAGCGGACCCGGAGTGGGCATCGCAGGAAAAGGAAATCGTACCTCGAAGACGAAGACTGAAATGACGAACAACGAAATTCCTCCGGTTGGCCCTGCTGTCAACAATGACGACGAGGCCCTTGCTTCCCCGTTCGTCAAATGCCTCCTGCGGCTCATTCGTACTCAGGATTCCTTCGGCTTATGGGAAGGCCATTCGGATGCCGAGCTGCTGGCCGAGTTCATCATCACCAAGCAACAGCAACGTGCGGTACCCTTTGGCGGCGATCCCGATCCTGACGCGCTGTGGAGGCTCGACATGTTTACACCGCCGTAGCGCTTGCGATCGAGGAGCGCTCCGGCGTGTCGACGTCGCCAATAATTGGAATGAAGCCCCTGCGGGCTTCCAGCGGTTGGGCGTTCTGTCGAGACGTCCACCGGTTCGGCTTCGAGACTTTCCGCAAACTTGCTGAGGCCGGTACGAAACTGGTCGACGATGCGACTGCAGCCATTGAAGCCTAGCCCGAGATGGAGCGCATCAACAAAACCATTGTTCCAGGAAGGATCTATGTCAGACCTAGATAAGATGAGGAAGAAAGTCCGAAAGCTCCAGTTGCGTGCAGCTATTGCCAAGATGGCATTGCAGGACCTTGTCGAGGGTCTGTCGGGCAAGTGGGCCGACATACAGGAAGTCGCCGAGAAAACCCAAGCCGTTTATGCCGAGTTGGATGTTGCCAAGAGAGAACTCGCTTCAATGAAGAATTTAGGCTGATGCGCACATTCACCACCCGTGACGGCTCCATTTGGATGCCGTCGTACCTGACCTCCATCGATAGCAAGACCTGCATCGGCTGCTGCCGTTGTTTCAAGGTCTGCTCGCGCGATGTCATGCATCTTCACGGCGTTGATGATGCGGGTGAAATCCTCGGCCCCTGCGATGACGAGGACGACGATTTCGACGGCAAGCTCAATCGCATGATCATGGTTGTCGATGATGCCGGCCGCTGCATAGGCTGCGGAGCCTGCGGCCGCGTCTGCCCCAAGAACTGCCAGACGCATGTTGCGGCCGACGAGCTCGCAACATGATCTGGCGAAAACCAGGAGAACGGCGTTGCACTTCATCTTTTTGTCGGCTCGTGGGGCTGGTCCTGTGCAGCAATGCGTCGATGGTTTACTTCGCTTTGGATTCGATCCGTGTGGCAGTCGTCACGACGCTGGCCTGTTCGCTGCTGCTTCAGGCCTGCTATTTCGGCTGCGTGCTCTTTTTCGCGGACGTCGATGATCTGTAGAACTGTTCATTCGCTCCGCAGAGGGCCGGCGAATCCAATCTCTTCCTAAGCCCGTTGGCCGTAATCGAAAGACACGGGGCCGGCGAGTTCGTGCTCAGCTGCCACTGTGCTAGCAAGGGAACGGAATCCAATCCCGGAGCAGATGGCCAGAGTTGAGCGAAGACTGCGGTCGGAGCTCCTGCGCTTCCGGGTCTCCAAGGGGACGACTTTGCGAACCGAAGGGACTTTGAACCGTTGACGTGGCCAGCGTGCGGTAGGTTGGGCCAGCGACAGGGATCCCGGCCGGCCGGGAAGCACCGCCCTCTCAATGTGCGTTGACTTCGCTTCCTTTGGCGAAATGTGGGTAACGGCGAGGGCCGCACTCTTCCCGGGCCGTCGACATTCCCGCCCTTTTGGTGCGTGCGCCGTTAGGCGCGACAATTCGGTGCCCGCGTGTAACTGCGCGCATTCGCCGAAGCTTAGACGTGGTGCATTCCCGCTCGCCCGTTTGGCGGACAGTTCCGGCCGTGCTGGTTTTGCCGCCTAACGCCCGCCGCTCGTCACTGCCACACCCCTCTCCGGCAACGGCTCGGCGCATCGCGCAAGCCGGTTTAGCGATCAGGCCAGGCCCTTCGCGAGTTCCAACGCCTGCCGTTCGAAGAGGCGGCGGTAAATGCCACCATCGAGATTGATCAGGGCGGCATGATCGCCGTCCTCCATGATGCGGCCACGGTCGAAGACGAGCAGCCGATCGAGCGAGCGGACCGTCGACAGCCGGTGTGCGATGACGAGTGTGGTTCGGCCCACCATCAACCGATCCACCGCTTGTTGAATGAGCACCTCGGATTCCGAATCGAGGCTCGATGTGGCCTCGTCCAGAATAAGGATCGGCGCGTTCGCGAGGAAGGCGCGCGCGATCGCCACGCGCTGGCGCTCGCCGCCGGAGAGCTTCAAACCCCTTTCGCCGACCAATGTCCCATAGCCCTTCGGCAGGGGCGCGATGAATTCGTGGGCACTTGCCAGTCGTGCCGCTTGCTCGATCTCGGCCTGGCTCGCGCCAGGCCGGCCATAGGCGATGTTCTCGGCAAGCGACCTGTGAAACAGGATCGGCTCCTGCTGCACGATCGCGATCTGCGAACGAAGGGACTCTTGGGTCACCTCCGAGACGTCCTGACCGTCTATCAGGATCCGGCCGCCGCTCAGGTCGTAGAGTCTCTGGATCAGCTTCACGAATGTTGTCTTGCCGGAACCGGAGGGTCCAACCAACCCAACCCTTTCGCCAGCTTCAATCGACAGCGAACATTCGCTATAGAGCGGCAGGGGATGGTTGGCGTAGCGGAAGTGGACGTTCTCGAAATCGATACGGCCGTTCGTGATCCGGATCGGCTTGGCCTCTGGACGATCGGCAACATCCACCTGCTGATTGTGGATGGCCACCAGTTCTTCCATATCATTAACCGAGTGCTGCACGTTGCGGACATGCATGCCGGCATCACGCAGATAGCCCTGCAGGACGATGAAGGACGTGAGAACATATGCTATCTCGCCCGGCGTTGCCTGTCCATGCGACCACAGAAGCAGGGCATATCCGACCACCGCCACCCTGAGCGCAACCAAAGTTACGCCTTGGGTTGAGCCGATGATCGTTCCGCGCACCCAGCTCCGGCGCGCGCGGTGCCGCCATTTCGTCATGATATTTGCAAGCCGCTCGTCTTCGCGAACCTCTGCGCCGAAGCCCTTGACCACAGCGTTGCAACTGACCGCGTCCGCAAGCGCGCCGCTGAGCCTTGTGTCCCATCGGTTGGCAAGGCTCGCCGCTGGCGCGACATAGCCGAGCGACAGCGAAATCGAAAACGCAAGGTAGACGAGAGAGCCGCAAGCAAAGATCACGCCCATGACCGGCCAGTGCCAGCCGAGCAGCACCGTCGAGCCGATCAAGATGACAAACGACGGGAGCAGCGTGACGAGTATCGTGCTGTTGAGGAGGTCGAGCGCCCACATGCCGCGCGTTATCTTGCGCACTGTCGAGCCGGCGAAGCTGTTTGCATGCCAGTCTGTCGAAAAGCGCTGCACATGATGGAACGCTTCGGTCGCGACGTCGGAAATCATTTTCAACACCAGGTCGCTCAGGCCAATGAAGGCGACGTGGCGCATGGCAATGCCACCGAGTGCCAATGCAATCGGTACAGAGAATGCTGCAACAGCTGAATCCGAAGCTGGTGCTGCCGCATTAGCAGCACGAGAAACAGCGTCGATGAGTCGGCCAGAATAGAGCGGCATCAACACGTCAGCCAGCGTGGAGGCGAGCATCGCGGTCATGATGATCGCGAGCCGGGCCGGCTGCCTGTTCCAGAGGCGAACAGTGAAGGCGAAAACGTCGCGACAAGTGGCGCCGCGCCCATGGACGGGGAAACGTCTCATAGTTTCCAAGCGGGCGCATCAACACGCTCGGTCCCAAAGACGATAAAAGACAAAACTGGAATTTCGACCTCCCCCATAACAGCATCAATTTTGGCGGGCAGCTCTTGCCGCCTCACGACGGTGAGTTCAAAAGTCGTGCCAACTGAGCGGGAACATCCGAAGGACAAATTCAGCAGGTTACCGAGCCTGGAGAAAGTCAGCCGCCATCCAGTCGATACGATTGCTACGGCTGCTCAACTCGGGAGATTGGAAAAGAAGGTCGATGTATCGATTGAATTTTGAGCTTGTTCTTGCCTCGATCAAATAAGTACAGTTGCAATGCAGCTTTCTCAGGCCCGGCACTTAGGTGCTGATTTCAAAAGCGCGCCGCGAATACTTTCCTGCCCATATTCCGTCAATCGAATGCTCGACTGTCGGATTGTGCGCTCCCCGACACAGTGCTGTCGGTTCGCCTCCTGGGTACCTCCCCCGTCGATTGACGACCTGAAGGAGAAGCTTCGCTCGCAAGCTGGCACGACTCTTGAGGGTACTCCAGGTGGCGGAAGGAACTCCGGCTCGAGTCCCGTTGACTTCGGATGTTGCGAGGCTGGGTTGGAGCAAACTGTGCACCAATGAGAACGCAATGAAGGAGACATCATGGAACTCCGGCGGATTGCGGTGGAGTTAGACCTATTCCTCAAGATGACTGATGATGTCGCTCAATCCGAACAGTTGTTCGAACTGTTGTCTGCGTTTGCGCTGAATTTCGATTGCCCGTGGATTGCCTATGGGCCGCTCGCATCAGAGAGGGCTTTCAAGCCGAACCGGGAGGGTTCTGTGGTGATGTGGAATTATCCTGCTGAATGGCAGGAGCGCTACTCGAGAATGGGCTATGCCAAAATAGACCCCCTCATCAAGAAAGGTCGAAAGGAGGCGGGACCCTTTCGATGGAGCGAGGTGTATACTGATGAAAACATAACTGAAGATGGACGCCGCGTCTTGGACGAAGCAGCAACATTCGGCTTGAGGTCAGGCGTTACCGTCCCATTACATGGCCCTGGTGGCAGCTTTAGGTTTGTGAGTTTTGCTCAATCCTCGGACTGCGAATTGCAGAATAGAGCGATCACCTACCTGCAAATGGCCGCGCTGCGGTTTCATCGGATGGTTACGAAGTTCGACACTACGACTGCGTCGGAACGAGCTCATAACCTGTCTCCGAGAGAAATAGAGTGCATTGATTTGGTGTCACAAGGAAAATCATCTTGGGAAATAGGAACTATTTTAGGCAGATCACGAAATACGATAGATTTCCATTTAAAAAATGTAATGCGGAAGTTGGATGCGACCAGCAGAACGGTAGCTGTTGTAAAAGCTTTGAACCTTGGGATTATCCAACCGCCGTAGGTGCGCAGCTAGTTCTCCGCCCGTAGTAGCGCGCGTGATAGCCGAGACGCTCCGGCGTGCGCTCGCTCTTCGAAGCACCCAGCGCCTCGTCCATCTCGGCCTCGAGCACCTCCTGCATCACGGCGCGAATCACCTCGTGCAATCCATCCGGCTTCGAAAGCAAAATGTCGTTGACGCTGCTACGGCGGATTTATCTTCAGGCTTGGTCCTGGTGGCGATGCTGAGTTCGCTTCGCTGAGATTGGGCGGTCATGACAGGGTGGTGTTCAATGTCACCGATTCCTGGAAGAAATTACCATCCGTATTAAGCGACTGACGATGAGTGATGTGTGTCCAAAATCTGACAGCTGTCAGAAAACATTTCGGGTTCAATACAGCGGAGCGTCTTAGCCCTGTCGGGCTTTTCGAAGCCTATCTCGCAGTAACTGCGCGCCAGGCGCACTAGCTCGGCCTTTGCTGGTCGATGTGCGGCAATATAGTGTGAGGGCTGACCCGCATGAGAACACGGAACTCGCTCGATGAAGGATGATCGACGGCATCCAGAAAGCTTCTCTCCGGCGGGTTCGAGGGTGCTGCGCGCGCATCTCGGCGACGGGCCAGCGACCAACGGTTGAGGCTACATCTCCGGAGCGAGTGATGCCTCGAAAGATGCAATGCTGTCTCTGGTCCGACGCGCTGGAAGTTTGTGAAGGGTCGGCCCGGCAAATCGGTGAACCGGGCGGCTTAGGCTGCCAAAAAGGGTAGATGTCTGCGTTGCCTCGGTAGATCAGCAGGCGGTATCAGAAAGCCAAAGGCACACGCACACCATCGTGGCGCTTCGCAGGAAGTAGATGGGAGTAATCACCAGTGATTTTACCGGAACTTCGCTCAGCAAACACAGCCGGCAGGGTTTTGGAGATAACGACGACCACGGGATGCGTCGTAGGATGTTCATATTGTCCCCAGGACAAGTTCGCGGTCCGGCAAAGAAAAGTGTCTCATGCGAGTCATCTGGATCTTGAAGATTTCAAGCGGTGTCTGGCCCGCGTACCGACTTCCGTCGACATTGGTTTTGCGGGATACTCCGAACCTTGGCTCAATCCGGACTGTACCGAAATGGTGGAGCACGCCTTCGCCAAAGGCCATGGCATCAGGATTTTTACGACGCTGGTGGGAATGAACGGGCAGGACCTGCAGCGATTGCAAGCCTTGCGCTTGGGCGTATTCGTGGTCCATGTTTTCGATGACGGCACCTACATGAACAGCCGCCTGGTCGGAGACAAGTATCGCGATCTGGTTCGTCAACTCGTCGACGCGGACATCCCCTTGATCCGATTCGTGGCCTTGGGCGAGCCCCACCCAGATATAGCCGACATTATTCCTACCGAAGCCCTGATAAAAGCGCGGCCGGTGAGCAGTAGGGGTGGAAGCGTCGACCCTAAGATCGTTGCACCACGTCAGCCAGTGGTCGGAGCCCTAACCTGCGTGGACGCACGACAGTATCGGAATGTTCTTCTTCCAAACGGCGACGTTACCCTGTGCTCTATGGATTTTGAACGGCGTCACGTATTGGGCAACCTTCTATATGAGGGTTACTCCGCTCTGTTTGAAAAGCCAGTTTTTCGCGAAATCGTCGACCGCATGAATGGAGCAGATGGTTTTCTGCTTTGCAGGATGTGTGAATTCGCCGACCCAAACGACCGGACCTGAGTGCATGCCGGCCGAGAGGGCGTGCCTGGCAGTGCGGATGGCCCCACGACAGATGCACCTGCCCGCGACGCCATCGTGTTTTCACGTTACGCCAGTATGTTCCTGTAGGCGCGGCAGTGGGCCTCGAGCATTTCGGAGACGAGCTCATCGAAAGGTCTTCGCCTTCCAACCGAGCTTGTCGGCCTGCCTAGCTTGAGGTAACGCCGATCACAGGTCAACCATCGGTCGGATGGAAACAGTGTTAGTCGATCCCGATCAGAGCTTGATTGCTTACTCACGGCTCACCTCGTCAACGCCTTCACCCTCCCGGACGATCTCCTTTTCGACTCGCCTGAAGGCAGCAGCCCAGCTGCGGCCGGGGATGGTTGCCGTCGCGGTAGTGGACGTTCTCGAAACCGATGCGGCCCTTCGCCAGCGCGTCTCCCGGTTGCTTCCGCCTGGCCTACGAACGGGCTTTCCGTCAAGGGGGTCCACGGCGGCCCCGCCCTCTTGATCCGGCGGCTCGGGCCAGTCATCGCGCAAGAGATCGGAATCCGCATTCTTCTCAAAGAGAGCGTGGCTTTCGCTGTGTCATCGGTCATCAAATAGTTTCTTGAATCAGGTTGGTGTCCGCAGCCCGAGGTTGAACGGCGAATATTGATGACCGCCGCGAAGCCGCTCGCTCGCTACGGCGCTATTGAGGAGCGCGCTCGCGAGCGGCTTCGCTACCGCCGAGCGACACAACCTCTGGCGACGCGACCCTGCTGATCTCCTTGGACTCATTCATTTGTCCGGAGCGCTATGGGCAGCGAAGGGTGGGTACGTCAACTACCTGATGCCATAGTAGCGATGCTTTCGCGGAAGCTTTAGAAGCCATCCTGTTGCAGCACATTCGAAAGCATCCGAATGGAGGGCAACGCAACCCAACAATATTTGATGAGGATGCCGGCATCACCAGACCAAACCCAGACCAAACAAAGCTGCCTCCGGCATTCTGCTTCAACGTTAAGCGACGAACATCTGCCGCAAACCACTAGCCATTAAACAGCTCTCTTCTTTGAAAGACTATGTGCAGAGGACTTGATATGGACACCGACGCTTTCACGGCTCATGAATCTAACGTTCGTCGTTATTGCCGGGCGTTCCCCACCGTCTTTACGAAGGCCCTTGGGGCGACGATCTGGGACGAGACGGGTAAGCCCTTTATCGATTTCCTGGTGGGTTCCGGCGCACTCAACTACGGGCACAACAATCCGGATATTATGGCGCCAGCGATTGAATATCTCGTCGGTGAGAACATTCTTCTGTCGCTTGATATGCATACGGCGGCAAAGCGTGACTTCATTGAAGGGTTCGTCGATTGGATCCTGAAACCCAGAGGCCTTTCGTACAAGATTCAGTTTCCCGGGCCGACCGGCACGAACGCCAACGAAGCGGCGCTGGCGCTGGCGCGAAAATACACCGGCCGCTCGAGCGTCATGGCCTTTACGAATGCGTTCCACGGCATGTCGCTCGGCTCTCTAGCGGTGTCGGGCTCGGCCTCAACCAGGGAACTGGGAGGCGTCGCTCGCCACGATGTGATCCGTGTTCCCTATGACGGCTATCCGAGCCAAGCTTTCGATTCCGCCAGTTACATCGACAGCGTTTTGAGCGACCCGGGGAGCGGCATAGAAAAGCCTGCCGCAATCATTCTGGAGACCATCCAGGCCGAAGGCGGCATGAACGCCGCATCCGCAGCTTGGCTCACGGAAATTCAGCGCATTTGCCGTACGCACGGCATTGTTTTTATCGTCGACGATATTCAGGCGGGTGCGGGCCGAACTGGCGATTTCTTCTCATTCGAGTCCGCGAAAATCGAACCGGATATTGTGTGTCTTTCCAAGTCCCTAAGCGGTTCAGGTAGTCCGTTGTCCATCGTTCTGATTCGACCCGACTTGGACATATGGAAGCCCGGAGAACATAGCGGGACCTTCAGAGGCAACAATTTCGCCTTCGTGACGGCAGGAGCCATGTGCAAGATGTGGTCGGATAGGAAATTTACTGCAGGTGTCGAGCGGACAGCCGTCAGGCTGCAAACGCACCTCGATCGCCTGGTTGCGAAATTTCCAAGATACATCGAACAGAAGCGCGGCCGCGGTCTGATGGCCGGCCTGAAATGCCGTTCACCGGCAGTTGTCGGCCGCGTGCACGATGTCGCATTCGAAAATGGCCTTCTTATCGAATCCTCGGGGCCAAATCGCGACGTTATCAAAGTCCTCCCACCGATAACCATCACCGATGCCGAACTCGATCGTGGCATCACCATCCTTGAACACGCACTACAGGAGCAAGACAATGCCTAGTCAGATATCTCAAGTGCCAGCCATCTCGCCGGTTTCGATCAAAGAACGGACCGGGTCGATCAACACGGCGGAGATCATCTCGGTCCTGAAAGGTGAGCTCACCGCTCTGCACATCAAGCAAGCTTTCAGCACCGAAGTAGCCGAGGAGATCACTACGAACTTTATTGGAAGCTCTGGTCTCAGAGAGCGTAAAGATGGTGTGCCCGGACAATATGTCGGCGCATCTCACTACAGGAAGGATGCAGCCACCTATTTCGCAGACGCCGAAAACGCGCGGCCGTACGTCGATGCCCTTTTTAAGAATTTGGTTGACCCGGTTCGAGCAGTATTCAGGGCGTTGAAGCGAGAGCTTCACAACCAGGGAATCGAATTGCGGCTAGCCCGTTCCGAACACGGCCAGGCCAATGTTTGTCGCGGCCTCAGTTGGTCGGGCACAGGCACATTTTCCTTGGATCCCCACGACGACGTCGCTCAAGTCTTACGTGCTGGCGATGATTACGAGCTTTCTGCGGTGGCGCACAATACGGTCGCAGCGCTCAACCTCTATCCCAGCATGCCTGAGGAAGGCGGCAATCTGAAGCTCTGGAGCCACAAGCCGACGGTTGCGGACCGGATATCGCAAGGTGTGGAGACCACTGGATATCCCTATTCGGCAGCCTATCTGGAAGCCGTCCCTTGCCGCGAGTTCGAGCTCAAAACCGGGGATATCGCCCTAATCGATGGCGGCTTCGTTCACGGGGTTACCGGTCAATTAGGCGACGGAAAGCGTCGCCTAGTGCTGAATTGCTTTTTCGGATTTGCGCGGCCTGATCTTGTTCTCTGGTGGACGTGACGTTGGACCTCGCAGCGATCGACTGGCTTGGGCCGTGAGTTGGCGTGGCCAGGCGTGTGACTGCTCATGCTGCCGTCATACAAGCCGAACCTCGAACCGATTGAAATGGCCTTCGCCAGACAGTTTGGGCTGATGCCTTTGCAGGCTACAATTCAGGACTCGCCCTATGAAGAAGCAGTTTACTCCTACAAACGATGTAAGCCTCGCGATCTTTGATCGTCTTGAGTCTGAGGTGCGGAGCTACGTCCGTGCGTTCCCAGTTCTGTTCGATCGAGGCGTCGGCACTGCCCTCATAGCTACAGACGGTCGGGAATACATCGACTTCTTGGGAGGCGCGGGAGCCTTGAATTACGGGCACAACAACCCAGCCTTCACGCGGGCGTTGTTGGACTACATTGCGCGCGACGGAATTGTGCACGGGCTCGACCTTGCTACGACCGCCAAGAAGGCCTTCATCGAAGCTTTTGAGCAGTTTATTTTGAAGCCCCGCGGTCTGTCTTATAAATTGCAATTTACTGGCCCCACAGGTACGAACGCGGTCGAGGCGGCTCTGAAGCTAGCTCGCCAAGTGACCGGCAGGTCAAACATCGTTTCGTTTACGAACTCGTTTCACGGAGTCAGCGCTGGGGCGTTGGCGGCAACCGGAAACACGAAGTTCCGAGATGCTGTCGGCTTTCCCCTCGCGCACGTGACATCGTTGCCGTACGAGGGCTATCTCGGCGCTTCAGACACGATCGAGTATTTCGAGAAGCTTCTCGATGATCCTAGCAGTGGTCTCGGCAAACCCGCTGCGGTGATCCTAGAAGCAGTGCAGGGCGAAGGCGGTGTCAATGCTGCTACCGTTGAATGGCTGCAACGGCTGCGTGATCTGACCTCTCGGCACGAGATCCTGATGATCCTCGATGATATTCAGGCTGGTGTCGGTCGCACAGGGAAATTCTTCAGTTTCGAGGCGGCTGAGATCGTGCCGGACATCGTTACCCTGTCAAAGTCGTTGTCTGCAATTGGAACGCCTATGGCCCTTGTCCTCATGAAGCCTGAACTTGATGTCTGGACGCCGGGTGCGCACACCGGCACGTTCAGGGGCAACAACTATGCTTTCGTCACTGCTCGTGCGGCCCTTGAGACTTACTGGTCCGACTCCAAGTTTGAAGATGAGATTGCTCGCAAATCAGCCATCTTGGCTCAAGAACTCAAGTCGATCGCAGACGACTTCCCCAGCCTTGCTCTGAATGTCCGAGGCCGCGGCTTGATGTATGGACTCGTATCACCAAAGCACCACTCATTGCCGGGGCTCATTTCCCGGGAAGCTTTTCGTCGCGGCTTGGTGATCGAGATCGCTGGCTCGTATGGTGAGGTGCTCAAGTTCATGACAGCCCTTACCATAACCGAGGCTGAACTGCGCCGTGGTCTGTCGATCGTACGCGACAGCATTGGCGCGGTGCAGGACAGCATTTCAGCGGAGTAGGCATTCACTCAGTCCCCCCTACCCAGTCTGGGCTTATCAAGCAAAGGAAATTCCGCTTTAGACGTATGCGATTGTATGGAGACGGACAGCAAAAATGGACACTCGGAGAGCTCAAACAATGGACACCGACCGCTTGACGTGATCGAACGACAGTACGGCATGTGCAAATCAATACACACTTCTTGCTCGTTGCAAGATGAAGGACGACGTCCAGGGCCGGTGAAACCGGTATTCTAATATATTATATAAGTAAGATGGTAATATTGCTGGTTTATCACGAGCGAAGACGAACGGTACACAACACATTAGAAATTAACTTGTATAAGAGGTCCGGTATTTCTTATCCTTTCTGATGAAAAATAGAACGGATTTTGTGCGACGTCGAAGTTTGGCGAGACGAGTGTAAGGCGCGTTCGCGAACCTTACACCGTTACGTTCTGAAGGAGTTGAGATCGTGAGTGATATGACAGCCCGAGACGATGAGATAAGCCTAGCCGAACGCGTAACGCAGCATTTGAAACCGCATTTATGGGCAAAGGCCAACCGGCTCCTTATCCGTAAAGCAATCAGCGAATTTGCACACGAGTTGCTAATTGCTCCTCGACTCCAGCGAATGGAAGGCGACTGGGGGAAGTATGTGCTGGAAAGCGAGACCCCTGGGTTGGAGTATTGGTTCCAGGCTCGGCGCCTCCTGCTAGATCACTGGCAAGTGGACGCCGGCTCTCTGGAGAAAAGGATTGAGGGCAGGCCGGCCCCCCTGGATGCGCTTGATTTTGTTATTGAGTTCAGCCGCCATCTTGGCATAAAGGAAGAGATGATGCCGGTTTACCTGCAGGAGATCAGCAGCACGCTGTATGGCAGCGCGTACAAGCAGGCCAAAACAGAGATATCCGCCGCAGAACTGGCTTTTGCCGATTACCAGATCGTTGAGGCTGGCATGACGGAGGGCCACCCGACCTTTATCGCGAATAACGGTCGCATTGGCTTTGACGCGCTCGACTATAGTCGCTATGCGCCGGAGGTGGGCAGTTCGATAAGACTCATATGGCTGGCCGTCCATAAAGAAATGGCAACGTTTAAGTCCATTTCAACGCTCGACTACGACCTTCTCATGCACGAGGAACTCGGTCGACAGGCGCTGGAACAGTTCGACGCAGCGTTGCGTCAAAAGGGACTAAACTCGACCGATTACATCTATATGCCAGCGCATCCTTGGCAATGGTTCAATCGGCTCTCAACTATCTTCGCGGCGGATATCGCCAACCGGCACATTGTCTGCCTAGGCCAGGGGAAGGACATATATCATGCCCAGCAATCGATCCGCACACTTTTCAATATAAGCGATCCGCATAAACGGTACGTGAAAACGGCGCTGTCGATACTTAACATGGGGTTTATGCGCGGCTTGTCACCGACACACATGCTGGCGACGCCCGCCATCAACGAATGGTTGAAGAATTTGCTCGACAGTGACTCCTATTTAGCCGCCAACGGCTTCAGCATCCTTCGCGAGGTCGCGACGATTGGCTATCGCAATCGTTGTTTCAACACCGCCCTCAAGAAGGACTCCCCTTACAAGCAGATGCTTTCTGCGCTGTGGAGGGAAAGCCCCCTTCGGCAGTTGAAAGAAGGGGAACGTCTGATGACAATGGCGTCGCTGCTTCATGTCGATTACAATGGTGAAGCACTCGTGACAGCCCTCATCAATGCCTCGGGGTTAGACGCCGCCGCTTGGCTACGCCGCTATTTTGAATCTTATCTGGCGCCGCTTCTCCACTGCTTTTATGCTTACGATCTAGCGTTTATGGCACATGGAGAAAATATAATTCTAGTTATGAAAGATCACGCTCCGACGCGAGTTATCATGAAAGACATTGGCGAGGAGCTTCGTATTCTAGGCGGAGATCTCAACGTGCCGGAGGAGATTAAGAGGATCTGCATTCAAGTAAATCGCGACATGAAGCACGACTTCATTTTCACCGACGTTTTCGACTGCTTCTTTCGTTACTTGGCTGTAACACTCGAAGAACATCTTGATTTTCCGTCGACACACTTCTGGCAGCTCGTAAGCGAGTCCATCCTTGGCTACCAGACGAAACATCCGGAATATGACGAAAAATACAGGCAGCATGACCTATTCGCTCCAGAATTTCTGCGACGATGTATGAATCGACTGCAGATACAAAAAAACCAGCAAATGGTGGACTTCGGTGATCCGGGAGAATACCTGCACACCGTCGGCACGCTGAAGAACCCACTGGCGGGCATTCGCAAAGTGACCAGTGCAGGTTAAGCTTGAAGGAGGCGCGTATTTTAAATGAACAATGTAGTTAGCCGGTTTTGGGCCAATACCATACCCCCCCCTTGGGGTAAGCAACCCCTTGCGTAAACGCCGCCGCAGCATGTTGCGCGTATCAGGCGCCCGCTCACCAGCGCGTCGCCTGCTTCCATTCTGAAAGGAGGCGCCTAATTTTTTTATCGCCTTCGGGCCGGCTTTCCAGGTGCCGTCAACACTGACACGGTTAGGCGCCCAAAGCTTGATTTGTGTAGACCTCGCTACCTTAAGCATAAACCTCGTCGAACGCCTTCAATCAAGCACTGCGGCCTTGACGCTCATGCTAGGAGATCATGGCCGCGTTGGAGGTAAGTGCGGCTCTAACTTATGGCTAGAAGGGAGCTTCTCATGTACATTCTAGAAACGCCGCGCCTAATCCTAAGGCCACCGTCGCATAGCGACGAGCTTCTTCTACATGAGCTTCATAGCGATCCATTTGTGGTAAATGCCATGTGGGATGGAGTCTATCCGACCCGAGAGCAATCGAAAGCTAAACTACAACAGTTCATCCATCATTGGCAGAGCAATGGTTTCGGCTTATGGATGGTGTTCGTAAAAGGCGAAGGCCAAGTCGGAAAATTCGCAGGCTACTGTGGATTGATGTACAGTGGCCCGTATCTGCCCGAAGATCCCACTAATGTGGAAACCGTATCGTGCCTCCACCTTGCGTCTTCCGGTAAGGGGATCGCCGCAGAGGCCGGCAGGGCAGCGATCCAGTTTGCTTTCGAGAACCTAACGCTCGAGAAGGTCACTTCATTCATTCGCCCAACGAACACGCGTTCGCTTCGGAAAGCACCGAAAGTAGGCCTTCGCTATGTAAGAGACCGGGTCTACAATAACGTAGTTATGCGATATTTTGAAGTGACAGTCTTGACTGCTGTAAAAATCGAAAAAGTCGTCGTTATCTCTTGTTAGTATCATTGTTTCTCGGAAGACGGTGATGCAAGAAACCGTAGGCGAGCGCTGCTCTCGCCCTACGAACTTGCAATCATTCACACCGACGCACCGGCGTGTCCGGAGATGCATGTGCCCTGGAATTGAGAGCTTGTCGGTTCAGAGATAGTTCAGATGGGTCGCTCGGTCTCGCTTCGGGCATGCCCTCGACCGATTTGGCGATCAAATCGCTCCGTTACAGACGGCATGATGTGGAGCTGCCGCGCCGTAAGTGACCATATCTCAGGCGGTAGGAGGAGCGCTTTGCTGAAGAAGCCCATCACACTTGGTACCTTGATGGGGAGTTGCGTGGTTTTCGATTATATCGTCGTGGGTGGTGGCTCCTCTGGATGCGTGATGGCGAGCAGGCTCTCCGCCTATGGCGCTCGCGTGCTGCTCATTGAAGCTGGCCCTGATACGCCGCCGAATGCCAT
>NZ_RZRQ01000001.1:43829-76488 GCF_003997785.1 Mesorhizobium sp. M7D.F.Ca.US.004.01.2.1
TTGCGTGGTTTTCGATTATATCGTCGTGGGTGGTGGCTCCTCTGGATGCGTGATGGCGAGCAGGCTCTCCGCCTATGGCGCTCGCGTGCTGCTCATTGAAGCTGGCCCTGATACGCCGCCGAATGCCATTCCTGACGACATCCAGGATGGCGACCCAACGCGTGCTTACCTTAATCCCGGTTATCGATGGCAGTCACTCCACGCGACAACGGTGCGAGGTGGCCGCAAGCCTGTCCATTACGAACAGGCGCGCGTCATGGGTGGCGGCTCCAGCATCAATGCCCAAGTCGCCAACCGCGGCGGGCCCGGAGATTACGATGAGTGGGCCTCAAGCGGTGCAACGGGCTGGGGTTGGGAAGACGTGCTGCCCTACTTCCGTCGTCTAGAATGCGATTTGGATTTCGGCGGGGAATTTCATGGCACGAACGGCCCCTTGCCAATCAAACGTGTGCGCCAATCAGACTGGTCGGGCTTCATCCGGGCAATCTCCGATGCTTACGATGCTTTGGGGCTTCATTTCAGGCCAGACTTCAATGGTGCATTCGGTGATGGCTATTCAGTTGTCCCATTGACCAACCGCAATGGTCATCGGGTCTCCTCCGCGATGGCGTACTTACCCGAAACCGTCCGCTCTCGCCGCAATCTAACGATTTTATCCGAAACGACAGTTGCGCGGCTGACCTTTTTGGGAACAACGGTAACGGGGGTCGAGACGGAGAACAAATCGGGCGTGCAATCGTATAGCGCTTCTTGCGTTATCCTGTGCGCAGGAGCACTCCATTCACCCGCCATATTGATGCGCTCCGGGATCGGCCCCGCGAAGGAATTAGTACAATTCGGAATCCCTATCGTTGCAGATTTGAAAGGTGTGGGCCAGAATCTTCAGGAACACCCCACGATTTGCGTTTCGGCCTATTTGAAGCCGGCCGATCGCTTGTCACCCGGCGTGAGCGAATATATTCAGATGCACGCCCGCTACTCGTCGGGTTACGAAGGCTGCCCGTCGACCGATATGGCAATATCGACTGTTGCCAAATCATCCTGGCACCCGCTGGGGAGGCGCCTCGGCACTCTCGCCGTGTGGGTCAATCGCAGCTACTCGACGGGAACTGTGGCGCTCAAGGGTAGTTCGCATAAAATAGAGCCGGAGGTCGATTTCAACTGGTTGAGCGACAAGCGGGACGCCGAGCGCCTCAAGCAGGGCTTTCGCTTCATAGTCCGCCTGCTGCAGCAAGATTCGCTGTCCTCTGTGGCGCTGGACCCGTTTCCGTCAGCGTTGAATGCGCGAGCGAAGCTGGTGAGCAAGGTCACAAGCACAAACTATGCACTCACGTCATTTCTGGCGCTGCTCATGGACGCGTCGCCGCGGCTGCGCCGTGGGCTGATTAGGCGCGTCATAACGGATGGGGATAGCATTTCCGATCTCGTCAACGACGAGAAACATCTGGATCGGTATATTCGCCAGAACGTCATCCCAAGTTGGCATCCGACGTCGACCTGCAGGATGGGGGCAGCCGCGGATCCTGGCGCTGTGACCGATCCGTCGGGACGCGTTCATGGTATTTTGGGTTTGAGGATCGCCGACGCTTCCGTCATGCCATTTTGCCCTCGGGCGAACACAAACATTCCGACGATTATGGTGGCTGAGAAATTGGCCGACACAACCTTGAGAGACGGCAGACGGAGCTAAATCGCTGCCTGCTTTGCTGCTCGGCTAGTCGTCTCGTCGAGACGGCGGATAACGTCGACAAGCGCTTCCTCAGCTCATGTGCTCCTTGGTGCCGCCAGGCAGAACGCCGAACCCGATGTAGATGGCTTTTTTGCGAACGAAGTCTTCGTCCCTGAGCTTGACCGCTCGACCCGGATAGCGTCGAAAAAGACTATGGGATAGGAAAATTTCGAGCGGTCGGTTTCTGCCATTCGGCCATCGTCCGGGACGGCGTGTGTGATGGACGAGCTCAGGTAGCTGGCGATACCTCGCGTCATAGAGCTCTTCGAGATGGCCGATCCTGCCATGAAACCCGGAGGTCGGCGCTGGTCTGGATTGAGCCTGGAAGTCATAAAGCAATTCAGAATTGTAAATCGCTCTTAGTATCTTGGCCGTGATAATGTTAAACTAACCGCGACGGATGTAACAATATATACAACTATATTAACATACAAATCGTTGTTATCTTCACCAGGAAGCGCTAGAGATCAATTGCTAAGACGGAATCACCGCCCAGCCATCGGCTTAGCCTTAGAATGGGACATCATGTCGACTTTCGTTATTATTGGAAGAGACGGCGCGTTGCCCACATCCAAGGAACTGTCGACTTTGAGAGCCGCGGCAAACACTAATCAACTTAAGCGCCCAAAAAGGGGATTGACTATGACCACGCTGCCGAAAATTTCACTTTCGAAATTGAGAGACGATGCAACGCGACGTGACGAGCGCCAGCGCCTGCAAATGGCATGCCAGGAATACGGGTTCTTCTACCTTGTCGAGCACGGCATCCCCGGGGAACAGATCGCGCAAGCCATTGAGGCTTCCCGGCGATTCTTCGCATTGCCACAGTCGGTTAAGGAACGCTACGGGCACGCCTTTCAGGACGTGTACCCCACTGCCGCCCGTGGATACAGTCCTTTACACGGCGAAATGCTACATCCTGAGGCCGGCTTCGATCCAAAGGAGGTATTCGACCTCGGAATTGAGAACGAAGGCGACCGGCGTCCGTTCTCCGGCCGCACGCGCCTTCCGGATGAAGCCTTGGCTCCTGGCTTCGCAAGAAACCTGCTTGCTTTGCAGGCTACCGTGCTCGCCGGGATTGTCCCCCAGATCGGGGATGCGCTGGCGGACCTGATAGGTATGGAAGAGGCATGGTTCCAACGCCATTTCAGCACGCCGACGCTTGGGCAACGCGTGATACGGTATCCAGCTCGCGGCGGCACTTGCGCAAAGCACACGGATCATGGCTTCTTCACGCTGCTGCTGCAAGAGGAACTCCCCCTGCGTTCCTTGCAGGTGTGGTTCCGCGGTCGATGGATGCCGGTGCCGAGCCTGCCCGATAGTCTCGTAGTCAATCTGGGCGACCTCCTTCAGGTCTTGAGCGACGGCCGCTTCAAGAGTACGCCCCACCAGGTCGTGCATAGTGGTCCGACTGATCGAATTTCGCTGCCCTTCTTTATTTATCCCGAGATCGACGCTCGCCTGACTTCGCGACAAGGGCAGCAAGTTAGTGTTGTAGAAATGATGCTGCGCAACGTTGAGTCAATATGGGTGACTGGGAATGGCGCCGGACGCGCGCGCGAACTGCAATGATTGTCTGCTTTTCTAAAGCATGCGCAATTATGGCGCCGACGCGGTGCAGATCTCCGTGGTAAGCTGGAAGAACTCTCGCATCCGCTAGATTGTCCCGCCGTCGCGCGTGTAGCGCGGCGGTCGGAAGCCCGCTTCGGGATGAATGCACCTATGGTGTCAGATTGTTTGCATCGTGTGGTCGCAGGGAAAGATCGCACTAGATCTGCACCGCTGTCGCAAACGTGCTGCGGGAAAACCTGAGGGAACTTGATCCCATGATAACGCTCGCCCAACTCGCGCTTGACGTATCGCGAACCGAGCTCCCGGGAACCAGTTCCAGCGCGACCACGACGCCGTCACAGGCGGAAAGATCTTATAACACCCGGCGGTCGCGTGCTGCACGTCTTGCGGGCCGGTGGCAGTTATCGCAAGCCGTCAACCTTTCAGGCCGAACACCTCGCGCCCTGGAGCCCATTCTCAGCCGGAGCCCGCCCCTCATGGAGATTCGTCTCGCAGGCACTGCCGACCGCGATGCATGGCGGTCCCTTTGGTACGCATATTGCGCCGACCAAGGTCTCAATTCATCAGAACAGGCGACAGATAGGATCTGGCGGCGCATCGAGCGCCCAGACGAACCGATTAACGCGCTGATCGCGGTCTCAGCAACTGGCGTTACCATAGGTTTTGCTACCTTTGTCATTCACCCGTATACTCTTAGCGATCGTCCGGTCTGTTTTCTCGCAGATCTCTATGTCGACGAGTCTTCGCGGCGCCAGGGGATTGGCCAAGCCATGCTCACGAATCTGGCCTCCTACGGTCGCGACCAAGGCTGGCTGAGAATCTATTGGAATACGGACAGATCAAATTATCATGCGCGGGCGCTCTATGACAAGATCGGTAAATTGAGTCCATACCTTACCTACTACTATGACCTGTAGACTTGCTCTGAGGTCGTAACGAAAGCGCATTGACCTGCCCCAGTCTTTTAAACAGTGGCGAGTAGACTAGAGGTGCAGCCATTTATGTTGCGCACATGGGCTTGCAGCGGAATGTATTTTCGGCGCGATGATCCATTGATCAGGCAAGGACCGTGTTCGAGGTAAACTCCGTGCGGTGGTCTGCGACGATCATGCCGGGCTTGCCGCGCTGGGCGATCAGGTCGTCAGTTCGCGAGCAACGCGGCGACCAGAGATCTGTGTCCGGAATCGCGTAAGGCATTCGCGCGTCACGTCGTCGACGAGTTGATCGGCCGCAGGAGAACTGGTCGTACAGCGACCAGCGTGCGTTCGGCTTCGCCTCGACACGGATCGGCCCCGCATGCCGACCGCCGCTCGCCGTCCGCACTTCAACAAGGTAGGCGACATCTCGTCGACCGGCAAGATCTATTCCGGACGTCCGCGCTGTCGTTATGACAAGCCATATTCTAATTTAGATCTCAAAAATCTTCCGGGGAGCAGTGGTCAGTACCTCGACGCCGGAGTCTGTGACACGGAACGTTTCGCTGATGACGTATCCAAAATCCTCCTCGATCCAATTACCTAACATCAGGTGAAAGGTCATGTTTGGTAGCAACTCTGTCATATCGCCATCCTTAAGGCTTGCGGTCGGCTCCAACCAACCAATGCCGTGTGCATAGCCGCAACGCGTCTCCTTTTTGAGGCCCCGCTTCTCGATGCTGCGATTGAAGGCGTTGGCAACATCGCTGCAAGTCGCTCCTGGCCGTATCGCATCAAGAGCGACCTCAAGGCCGGCGACTTGGATCTCATGCACGCGACGTAGACGATCGGAGGGTGAGCCGATCGTGTAAGTGCGCATAAGCCCAGCACAGTAACCATATCGCGCACCGCCGATTTCGAGATTCACCTGCGATCCATAGCGAAAAACGTCCTCGCTCCACGGAATGTGGCACGTTCCCGTTCGCGGTGATGAACACAAACTTATTCCCTCGATCCCGCTTCCTGGCTTACCGTTTGCGCCGCGCACCAACGTTGCCACAATTTCCGCGCACGCGTCTGCTTCACGCACCCCGGGGCGTATTACCTCAGCAGCGCGTCGAATCGCGGCGTCTGAGATTGCCGCCGCCTCCCGCATTACAGCTATCTCGAGATCTGACTTGATGAGCCTTTTCCAAGTGACCGCCTTAGTAGCATCGACGATCGTGGCACCAGGCAGGCGCATCCTAAACTTTTTCGCCGATTGCGATGGAAGGCAGCATAGCTCGATTCCTATGCCTCGACTCGCGAGGCCGACGTCCTCCAAGTAATCGACTACCGCGTCATAGCCATCCTTGTCAGGATTTCCAATATACGCTTCGGGGTATGCGACGATTTTGTCGCGCTCCATAAAACATTGATGAATGGCTGCCGGCGCATCACAGCGGCGCAGAATGAACGTCGGTTCCTCTTCTCGTATCGAAACCACAACGGCCTGAGGAACATAGGCTGATAGCGCGGTGTACCCCGTGAGATAGGTAATGTTATGTTGGTCGGAAACGACGAGCGCGTCGATATCGCACCGACCCATTTCGAACTTCACCGAGCCGAGCCGGCGAAGGTATTCACTTCTAGGGAATGCCTGGGGTCCCTTGGATATATTCATAAGTTTGAACTCCAGCTATGCTTTTGACAACAAGGCGAGCTATTGCGGGTAAGAGTTCTTATGCTGGCGACGGATCACCTCTCAGTTGGGGGGGAGTCGTGGGGCTGCAGATCGCTCCTGTTCGCCCGACGGCGGTGTGATAGACCAAGCGATTAAGTCGACAGCTCGTTGGAGTATCGCTTCGGTCTGAGCAAGGCTGGGTGAAACGGCGACGACATGTCCTATCCAGTCTCGAAAATCGCCTTTCCTGAAGATCGGCGCGTTGGGTTCAACATACAATTTGATTTCAGCGACACCTGGTACCGCGATCGCCTGACTGCCGCCATCGATCCAATCGAGGGTGCCGTCGCAATCAGCAACTAGGAACCGCGCGGCTGCGGTCTGCAAATGCCTTCTGCGCAAATCCCATTCCTCGCCGACGACAAGCTTGATGTGCTCGGTGACCAGATCGACACCGCTCGCCAGTTGGACCAGTTCAGGCTCAAGCGCACCAGCAAGACGCGGATTCACTTCGATTACAACCGGGCCATGATTAGTCAACCGGAGCTCGATGTTCGTTGGCCCCCAATTAAGGCCAAGAGCTTGCAAGCACCTCAGCGAAACATCAACGATACGGTCATGATCGTCTTCCGCAAGCGGGGCCGGGAAGGTCGTTTCACGGAAGACGAAATGCGGTGGGGGGCCGAAATCAACGGCGACAATCCCAATAACCTCATTGCCCATTATCTCCACGCTATAAAAAGGGCCGCGCGCGAATTCCTCAACCAATATCCTCGGCGAAGACGGCCAGATGTGCTTCCCACCCAACAGATAGGTCGTGTGGTCAGCTAACTCATCGGCGTTGCGGCACAATCGGACACCGATGCTACCGCTGCCGATTGCCGGCTTAACAATTACGGGAAAGCCGATCTCCGCGACAGCGCTTTCTACTTCTGCCACATTCAGCGCCATGCGATAAGCGGGTATCGGAACTCCGGCTTCCGCAAGTAGCTGGCGCTGAGAGAATTTGTCACAGCATCGTTCAATCAATTCGGGGTTGGGTCCCGGTAAGTCGAAATGCCGACATAGTTTGCCAACGGTTGCATAGACCGACTCGTCGATGCCCGAGAAGCCCGTGATACCAGCGATGTCATTGGTCTCACGCAGCCTGGAACATTCGCGAATCAAGGTATCAAGATTGGTTGTATCGACACGGATTGCCTCGCTTCTTTCCGCCGCAAGATACTCGTACTGTGTTGGATCAACTGATAGTGTAATTGGATGAAAGCCAAGACGCCGGGCCGCGTGGATGTATCGTATTCCATTACCTCTTGCATGGCCTTCAACCAGGATGAGAGCTTTCCTTGACATTGGCTGTTCTCCACTCTGCGTTTTTGTCGATAGGTCGTTTTGCCATCGTGGACCTCAGACTTAAAGACAACGATCCAAGGCCAAACATTCCGTGAAATTGGTCGCCTCTACCCGCAGCCGCTGGCTGAAGCTGAAGTTGCCTTTGGCGCAGCAAAATCGTCTTCCCAGATCTGGGCAGAACCGATTGGGCTTGATGGCAACTGACCGAATAGTGGCCGAGTGGGATAATGCACTGTATCGCGTACCAGAGTACTGGGGACGAGTACGCCCTTGACCGGGACCCGGCGCCACGAGCTGTCACCGAAAGGCCCTACTAGGGAGTGAGTTTTAGCGCGTTATCGCCGGGAGAGCCCTCGCGAATCGAGAACGTTATCCTTCCATCGTCGTCTATTGCACCCTCGTAGAACATGTGGTCGCAGATAGAATTATCCCGGTGGAAAGTCAGCACTCGCGGCTTGATCTCCACCATCTGATGCTCCTCGATGTATGCGGAGGAGCAAACGATTATTTCGTCCCCGACCTGACAGGTGCGAGCAGCGGCTCCGTTCAGCACGCAGCAACGAGAACCCCGCTCTCCATAAATCACGTAAGTGCTGATTCGAGCGCCCGATGATTTATTCCAGATTTCAACGAATTCCATTGGAAGGATGCCGGCTTCGTCGCAGTGATCTGGATCCAAAGTTATTGAGCCCCGGTAGTTCAAATTCGCGTCGGTCACAGTTATTCCATGAAGCTTGGCGGCAACAAATTTTCTCATCTACATTTCCTCTCGGCGGTGGGACACTGCGTCGACAAGCGATTGCTGTGTCTTGGTTTCAGGATGGATGGATGGACGTTCTGCGATTTGTCGTATTGTGGTTCTTAGGACAAAATTGATTACTCTGGCGTGGCCAGCACGAGACAGTCAGGCGAAGGCTGGTTGTGGTGGGCGGAGGCATTGCCGGCCGGCTGTCCCCCATTGGTAATGCCATCCGATACAGTTCCGACATGTTCCGTTCCTTTAATTAGTTGTGATTTCAGGTGACTGTGCCAATCGGCCCGTTCAACTGGATCGCACACAAAGTTGCAAACCTCGTGCCAAACTGGCTAATCAGGCCGGAAACAGAAATGCGTGATCTCTTTCAGCTATTTAGGTGAGCAGACCACGGATCGGATCAAGAAGGCACGTCGCGGACGCGACAAAATGTTGAGTGTAGGACGGGTTGAGGTGGCGCCCTTCTGCTGGTGGTCGTGCGGCCGATCTGGGCATCGTTGACTTCTGGCGGCGGGGATGTCGAGGACGCTCGGGTATTGGCTGTTCGGATCTTAGACGCGTGCAGCCTCATGCCTCGAATGCGGCCGTTTTACTTGTCCCAGTCGAGGCCTGCCTAAATGTTTGATCTCAGGTTTTGATGGGGCATCCTTATCTTCCGAATCAAAGGATGCACTATGGGCCAGGTTCTTCATGGGAGCGCCACGACGACAGAGGCGGTCCGTCGGGCGCCCGCTGATCAAGGGTTTGTTTTCAGCGATGGGATGGTCGCGGGGCTTACGCTCCTAAGGACGACCTTAAGAGCCCAGCCTCGCTACCGTGCCATGATCGCGCAAGGCGGCCCTCGCCGGAGGCGTACCCGAGGATCGCCCCTGACCAACAAGGAAAAGCCGGATCGACGCGGTCATGTATCCTCTAAGAGTTGTCATGACGCTTACCTCCTTCAGGTTGTGTGCGTCAAGTTCTGCAAAATGGGGCGGCCACGATGCTGGTCATGCGGCTTGGCGTAGAGCGAGCTTCTTGTGCTCGCGCAGATCGTCCATGTTGATGTAGCGGTTGGCCTCCATCCAGTTCTCGTTGGTCTCGCAGCCAGCGCCCTGACGAGGCGCAGGCAGCTTTCATTGGGGAAGATGCGCATGACATTGGTGCGCCGGCGGATTTCCTCATTGTGCCGTTCAAGCATGTTGGTGCTCTTGAGATGCTTGTGATGCTGGCGCGGCAGGCAAAAGAAGGTCAGCGTGCGCTCGATGGTCTCCTCCACCCAACTCGTCAGTCGCGGATAGCGGCCCGACCATTTGGACAGCCATGCGGCGAGATCGGCCTTGGCCTCGGCGAGATCGCGCCGGTCATTAGAGCCAGCGCAAGTCCTGCAGGCAGTCGGCGCCGTGCTTTCTCGGCAGGTGATCGAGCGCGTTCCTGAGGAAGTGGACGTAGCAGCGCTGCCAGGCGGCTTCGGGGATCACCTCGCCGATCGCCGCGACCAGGCCGGCATGATTGGCGGAGACAACCAGCTCGACGCCCTTGGGGCTGCGCGCCTTCAGCGCGACGAGGAAATCCCTCCAGGCCGAGCGGCTTTCGCGATTGGCCATCTCGACGGCCAGGATCTGGCGCCGGCCGTCCCAGTCGATGCCGACAGCGATCAGCACCGCCTGGCTCATGACGACGCCGGCCTCACGCACCTTCTCTTAGCGCGCATCGAGGATGAGGTAAGGAAACGGCTCTTGAAGGGGGCGCCTGGCAAAGGCAGCGAGGCTCTCGTCCAGCCGCTTGTTGATGGCCGAGATCGACGAGGCCGAGAACGCATGGCCGCACAGCTCTTCCGTGATCGCCTTGACCTTGCGGGTCGACACGCCCTGCACATACATCTCCGCAAGCGTCGCCACCAAGGCCCGCTCCGAACGCTGGTAACGCTCGAGAAGCTCGGTCGAGAAGCGGCCGGCCCGGTCCTGCGGAACCCGCAGCTCAAGCTTGCCGACCCGCGTGACAAGGGTGCGGCCGTAATAACCCGAGCGGTAGCCGAGCCGCTCAGGTGTGCGCTCGCTCTTCGAAGCCCCCAGCGCCTCGTCCATCTCGGCCTCGAGTACCTCCTGCATCACCGCACGGATCACTTCGTGAAGTCCGTCCGGGTCCGAAAGCAGAATGTCTTTGATGGCAGCGCTGCCGGTCTTACTTTCAATCTTGGTCATGGTGGCGTTCCTTCGCGGGAATCGGTGACGTGAACAATCACCAGCCTGCCATGACCGCCCTCTCTCAGCGAATTTGCAGAACTGTCAGCACACACCCTCCTTCATCACAAACCCAACCGAACAACTGGGCAGGTGTTCCAAAAAACGCCGAGTTCCAATAAGGACTCAGGTCCTGGTCCGCTATTGTCACCCCTTCCAAGTCGATGTGTTCGTCACAAATCTTGCGCAATTGAGAAAGGTCGCCCGGGCGTACAACTCTGATTTCCACAGTATTCTCCTGCTTCTCGTTCCGGCACACGTCAGGGGATTTGCTTGCGCAGTTGCCTGATGTGGCAGGTGAGCCAGCCCGCATATTGGCCGTCGTATTGTGGGCCGCGACGCTCACATGTGCGCACCCGATGAAGTGTAGATGTGTTTGTTTCAGGCAATGAGGCGCGTCTTGTGAGCACCGCCACGGTGGACCTGAAATCGCCTCACAGACGCTTGCCCACTGAACACGTCCCCGCCATGACCGGGGACGTGTTAAGGCACATTGCCTTCAGCCTCTGCAGAGGTCAGCGGTCTTGCTGCCGTCCGCAGGTTGTCTTTGCCGTAGCCGTATTTGCCGAATACTGCCATCATTTCGCCAGAGCCAACATAGTCCTGCATACGGCATTGAACGCGTCGACCGCAGCCTGCTCGTTGAGCTCGAAGGCGATAGCAGGATAGTTGGCTGGCGCGATGAACGAATCGGCCAGCTCAAGGCTGTGGTCCTTCTTAACAAGTCCAGTCGCTGTAAAGTAGTCGAGGGCACCGGCGGCGGCGCGACAGCCTGTCCGCCGGCGGTCCGGCGACCTGCATGATTTTGTCGTCGGCGATGCCTGACTTTTTCGCGTCCTGGACCGCGGTGTAGCCTGTATCACTGACGAAGGTGAGTCCCTTGTCACGCACATCCTCATAAGAATGCAGCCCTTCCGGGTTGCCCTTAGGCACCAGCAGTGCGCCTCTCTCCGTAGCGATCGGTTCGCTGAACAGCACGTTGCGGCAGCGCTCCGGCTTGATCCACATGCCGGCCGTGATGAAGTCGAAGCGGCTAGCCTGCAGGCCGGGGACAAGTGAGCCCCATTCGGTTACGACCGGCTCGATTCTATTCTCGTGTTTTTGCGCGACGCACGCAAATGCCAGACAATCCGATCCCCAAATTAATTCCCAGCACCGCAGGTTATTTGGTGTCCGCTTTTTCAACGAGACGCTCCATGAGCGTGCTGTAGGCGACAAAACCGGTGTGAGACCAGAAGGTCTTGCGGCCAGGATTGGTCTCCAGCACGTCGAGGAAAATCCTTGATTTGTTGTGGAAACGAGACCGAATAAGCAGCTCAAGGGTCCTGCAGCCAATCTCCGAACGTCGGTGTTGGCAGCTGACGTAGAATTGCCTCAAAAAGACGCGTTGCCCACTCGGCTCCGCATTGTCTGGCTCCAAACGATGAGTGGCGAGGCCCACAATCTCGCCGTTCTGGCTGAAGAGGTCGACCATCCAAATTTCGCGATTCACCAACTGAATAAACCGCTCCTTGAGTTCTGAAACCGTCATCGGGGTTTCGATGCTTCTCGGCCTCGATCAACTCGCGGTTCAACATTGCCAACTTGTCGAAATCTTCGGCGGCAGCTCTGCGAATCTCAATTGTCTCTGAAGCACTGTGATCCTCTCCTGACCCATGCGACCCACGCAGCGGGCTAGGCAATGCGCTCCTACATGTCCGTGGTGGGTAAAGCCCGTCCGCAGCCAAAAATCCTATGATTAGAGTTGTTCTCGATGACCTCCGATACGGATTCTCTCGCCGGGCTTATTTCGATTTGGTCGAGGTCATTGAATCCTGCATCGCCCGACAGCCGCGCCGTCGGTAGGGATCAGCAAGCGTTCAATTTCCAGATGGTGGCTGCGAGAGGCGGATACCAACGTTTCTCGTCTGAACGTAGCCGTCCAGCGCTTCCTGACCCTTCTCCCTGCCGTAGCCGGACTGGTTTATCCCACCGAACGGTGTTTCCACCCCGCCCACATACCACCCATTCACGTACACTTGACCGGCCCAAAGGCGGTCGGCGGTCCAGAGGGCCCGGTCAATATCCCGCGTGAACACGCCCGCTGCCAGACCGTGAACGGTGTCGTTCGCGAGATTGACGGCCATTCCCGGATTATCGAACGTGGTAACGGCAAGAACAGGACCGAATACTTCTTGCTGGAAGAGATTGCTGTCTCGCGCGACATCGGCAAACACCGTGGCCGCCATAAAGTAACCGCTCCGCTCCGAAAGCGCAGTCCCGCCGGTTACGAGTCGCGCGCCCTGCGAGAGGGCCGTCTGGCAGGCCCGCTCAACTCCTTGTCGTTGGTTTCGGGAGATCAACGGGGTGATGTCGCAGTTTTCGCGTCCTGGACCGACCGACAGTCCTTCGACGCAGACCCTCACTCTTTCCACCAGTTTGTCTGCAATAGAACGTTCCACAATAAGACGTGTAAGGTTGTTGCAATTCTGGCCTGCATTCAGAAAGGTCCCGACGCGTACCGCTTCCACAACGCAGTCGAGGTCGGCATCGGAATACACAACTGCAGCCGACTTTCCGCCCAGTTCCATTATGCAGGGCACGATCCGATCCGCTGCCGTCTTGAGCACCGTCCGCCCAGTAGTAATCGAGCCCGTGAAGACGATGTGGCGAACGTCGGGATGTTCGATCAGCGCCTGGCCTGCCGTTTGGCCGTATCCAGTGAGCACGTTGACCGCTCCGGCAGGCAGCCCCGCTGTCTCACAGGCACGCGCAAGTTCAACTCCGGAAAGGGGAGCTAGTTCCGGCGACTTCACCACGACTGAGTTGCCGGTTGCGATGGCGCAGGCCAGCGAGCGGGCCGTCAGTTCAAGTGGACCATTCCACGGAACGATCTGGGCGGACACGCCGAAGGGACTTCTGACTGTGTAGTTGACCAGGTTGGCCCCGCGCGGGATCGAGCGCCCTTCAAGTTTGTCGGCCAAGCCACCATAGTATCGCAGGTATCTGATGGCGGTCTGAACCTCGCCATCGGCAAGTTCCAATGCCTTCCCCGTCTCCGCGCAGTTAATGGCTGCGATCTCGTCGAAACGCGCTTCAAGGGCGTCGGCAACGCGAAACAACATGCGACCGCGATCATACGGATGCATGTCTATCAGCACGCGGTCGCGAAAAACGCGGTGAGCAGCAGTAACGGCAAGCTCGATGTCTTGGGGTCCTGCTTCAGCTACGACAGCAATCGTTTCGGCGCTCGCCGGGTCATCGACCTCGATGCGTGTGCCGGACACAGAATCCCGCCACTCGCCATCGATATAATTTTTGACTACGTCGTTGCTGGCCATCCAGTCCTCTTTCTTATCGCTCGATTTTCTTCGAATTGGCGCAGCGACAGTGGTCGGCGCCGCAGGAAGAACGGCAACCGTGGTATCGGTCCGGCAGTGAAAGCCCTAGTCTGCCGTTCAGCCGCTCCGAGTTCGCCCACTGCCACATGCCACGGAACGGCCTTCCCGTTCCGTGACTGCGAGCGGCCCGATTTTGGACCTGCTAGTGGCCCGGTGCTTTGTCGGCTAGCGAGCCGCGCCTCCACCGTCGAGGGTAGTCGCTACTGCGCCAATGCTGTCGCGAATGATGGACAGACCACGCCGAAGGTCAGCCTCGGCGATGGTGAGGGCAGTCATGAACTTAAGCACCTCACCGTATGAGCCGGCGATCTCGATCACCAAGCCCCGACGAAAAGCCTCCTGGGAGACCAGACCTGGCAAGGAGTGGTGCTTCGGTGAAACGAGTCCGTACATCAGACCGCGGCCTCGCACGCTCAGGCCGAGGGTGGGGAATTCCTCGGTAATCGCGTTGAGTTCTTGGACCAAGATCGCAGACTTGCGAGCGATCTCATCCTCGAACTTGGAGTCGGACCAGTAAGCTTCGAGGGCCGCACGAGCAGTGACGAAAGCATAGTTGTTGCCTCTGAAGGTCCCGGTGTGTGCGCCCGGGGCCCAGACATCAAGTTCAGGCTTGATGAGAATAAGGGCCATTGGGGTTCCGATCGCCGACAAAGATTTGGACAGGGTAACGATGTCCGGCACAATTGCAGCCGCTTCGAAACTGAAGAAACTGCCCGCGCGACCGACCCCGGCCTGGATGTCATCGAGGATCATCAAGATTCCGTGCCGCGACGTTAGCTCGCGCAGCCGTTGCAGCCAAGTAACGCTCGCAGCATTGATGCCGCCTTCACCTTGGATCCCTTCCAGGATCACCGCGGCAGGTTTGTCGAGGCCACTGTTGGGGTCATTGAGAAGCTTTTCGAAGTAATCGATTGTGTCAACTGACGCCCCCAGGTAGCCTTCGTATGGCAACGATGTCACATGGGCGAGGGGAAACCCGGCAGCGGCCCGGTGCTCCTTGTTTCCCATCGCTGCCAATGCTCCAGCGCTTTCCCCATGGAACGAGTTGGTAAACGAGACGATGTTCGATCTCCCGGTCACCTGGCGAGCCAGTTTTAGACTCGCTTCGACCGCGTTCGTACCTGTGGGGCCGGGAAACTGTAATTTGTATGTCAGACCACGAGGCTTGAGAATGTATCGCTCGAAAGCTTCGATGAAGGCTTTCTTGGCCGTCGTGGCAAGGTCCAGCCCATGCACAATTCCGTCGCGCTCGATATAATCCAGCAGCGCCTTCTTGATGACGGGGTTGTTGTGCCCATAATTCAAAACGCCTGCACCGGCGAAAAAGTCGAGATATTCCCGACCGTCTGCAGCGATGAGAGTGGTCCCGACTCCGCGATCGAATAGGGCGGGGAAGGCGCGGACGTAGCTGCGCACCTCAGACTCCAGGCGATTGAAAACCGCGAGACCTGCATCCATTTCAGGTGCGAATTGCTTGCTCATAGGCGAACTCCTCAATCTGAAGCCTGCAAAGCCAGGCCTCTTCTGCTTTATGAAGTGGCGTGTAGGTGCCGTTGTGAGACAATAGCGCGCTACATTGGGCGCCTTGCGCAAATTCTGAGCGGCGGGATGCAGTAATTATGCGAAATTGCCGGCAGGTTGCATAAGGCCGGCGGTTTGTGTGGCTGCGGTGACGATTTTTCCCAACCACCTCAAGACGGCTGCATTTGATGCAGCAACCGGGGCAGGCGAACCTAGCGCTCGATTCCCTATACACAGATGAGACTCTTGGCAGCGTGAGCCAACGAATGGAAGCCGAAGCGCGGAAATAGAGGTCCCCCCTATCATCATCGTCCAGTCGGCTTAGCGTTTAAGTTCCGAGACGTTTCCTCGGCCGAACTGGGCGCAAGGCCTCGGCTTTTGACCGTCGGCTGCCATTGTCAGTTGGGCGATGGTGGACAGCACTCTTCGGCCAATGGCTATAACTGACGTCGAGGACGATAGCCGACTTTGGTCCCATGCCTGGCCTGATCGTTTGGGCTTCCGTCTGCGCGGGGTTGAGGCTACAGTCGAGTGCATATCGCAGTTTTTCTGCGCAAATTGCAGCTATTCCGGAGAATGACCATGGAATTGGATCGGATAGATCTGAAAATCTTAAGCGCTGTTCAGCGCAACAATCGCCAAACAACGGAAGAATTGGGCCAACTGGCCGGTATATCGCCCACGGCCTGTCAGCGGCGATTGAAGCAGTTGCGACAAATTGGCGTAATTGAGGCTGATGTTGCAATCGTGTCGCCTGAGGCGGTGGGCAGGTCCCTGATGATGCTGGTCTTGGTCGACATTGAGCGCTATCGTTCCGACGTCATCGATCGCTTCAAGCAGTCTCTACAGAAGGCGCCTGAAGTAATGAGCGCGTATGCGGTCACCGGTAACGCCGATTTCGTTCTCCTTCTCTCCGTGCGTGACTTGGCAGAGTACGACGCATTCTCGAGGCGTTTCTTCTTTGATAGCCCGGCTGTTAGAAATTACAGCACGATGATTGTGATGGATCGCACGAAGGTAACCTTGGCGGTGCCAATCGATGTATAGAACGCGCAATCTTACGCGCATTCAACAACTGGTTGATCCGATTCACCGATGACTGGCGCAAGGGTCAGCCGCCTTGCCCGCCGGCCATGATTGGGACGGGAGTTTTCGTACCGCTAAAGCGGCGATGGAGCGCAAGGCGAAGCATCATTCTGCTCCTTACAACGGCCTCGTCAGCGCGATGCTGCAAAAGCACTTCTGGACCTACCGGGCTGCATTCTGATGTATCTCGCGATAGGTTTGTCCCCTTCAGTCGCGATGCGCTTTGTCCACTTAAGTCACGACGCTCCGGCATCGCCTTCAGCCCTGATGGACTGCTGGCAAGGTCATGTTTAAACGTTCCGCCCCGTTGGGAGGCCGCCATAATGCGAATCTCTTAAGAATGCGCTGATTTCCTGCGTCCTGCAAGATAATTGCGCGTTTTTGCTTGCTCGCCGTCTGCTAGATTTTTGCCCGACTCAGACATTTGCGAGTTTGCGTGGTTTTCGATTATATCGTCGTGGGTGGTGGCTCCTCTGGATGCGTGATGGCGAGCAGGCTCTCCGCCTATGGCGCTCGCGTGCTGCTCATTGAAGCTGGCCCTGATACGCCGCCGAATGCCATTCCTGACGACATCCAGGATGGCGACCCAACGCGTGCTTACCTTAATCCCGGTTATCGATGGCAGTCACTCCACGCGACAACGGTGCGAGGTGGCCGCAAGCCTGTCCATTACGAACAGGCGCGCGTCATGGGTGGCGGCTCCAGCATCAATGCCCAAGTCGCCAACCGCGGCGGGCCCGGAGATTACGATGAGTGGGCCTCAAGCGGTGCAACGGGCTGGGGTTGGGAAGACGTGCTGCCCTACTTCCGTCGTCTAGAATGCGATTTGGATTTCGGCGGGGAATTTCATGGCACGAACGGCCCCTTGCCAATCAAACGTGTGCGCCAATCAGACTGGTCGGGCTTCATCCGGGCAATCTCCGATGCTTACGATGCTTTGGGGCTTCATTTCAGGCCAGACTTCAATGGTGCATTCGGTGATGGCTATTCAGTTGTCCCATTGACCAACCGCAATGGTCATCGGGTCTCCTCCGCGATGGCGTACTTACCCGAAACCGTCCGCTCTCGCCGCAATCTAACGATTTTATCCGAAACGACAGTTGCGCGGCTGACCTTTTTGGGAACAACGGTAACGGGGGTCGAGACGGAGAACAAATCGGGCGTGCAATCGTATAGCGCTTCTTGCGTTATCCTGTGCGCAGGAGCACTCCATTCACCCGCCATATTGATGCGCTCCGGGATCGGCCCCGCGAAGGAATTAGTACAATTCGGAATCCCTATCGTTGCAGATTTGAAAGGTGTGGGCCAGAATCTTCAGGAACACCCCACGATTTGCGTTTCGGCCTATTTGAAGCCGGCCGATCGCTTGTCACCCGGCGTGAGCGAATATATTCAGATGCACGCCCGCTACTCGTCGGGTTACGAAGGCTGCCCGTCGACCGATATGGCAATATCGACTGTTGCCAAATCATCCTGGCACCCGCTGGGGAGGCGCCTCGGCACTCTCGCCGTGTGGGTCAATCGCAGCTACTCGACGGGAACTGTGGCGCTCAAGGGTAGTTCGCATAAAATAGAGCCGGAGGTCGATTTCAACTGGTTGAGCGACAAGCGGGACGCCGAGCGCCTCAAGCAGGGCTTTCGCTTCATAGTCCGCCTGCTGCAGCAAGATTCGCTGTCCTCTGTGGCGCTGGACCCGTTTCCGTCAGCGTTGAATGCGCGAGCGAAGCTGGTGAGCAAGGTCACAAGCACAAACTATGCACTCACGTCATTTCTGGCGCTGCTCATGGACGCGTCGCCGCGGCTGCGCCGTGGGCTGATTAGGCGCGTCATAACGGATGGGGATAGCATTTCCGATCTCGTCAACGACGAGAAACATCTGGATCGGTATATTCGCCAGAACGTCATCCCAAGTTGGCATCCGACGTCGACCTGCAGGATGGGGGCAGCCGCGGATCCTGGCGCTGTGACCGATCCGTCGGGACGCGTTCATGGTATTTTGGGTTTGAGGATCGCCGACGCTTCCGTCATGCCATTTTGCCCTCGGGCGAACACAAACATTCCGACGATTATGGTGGCTGAGAAATTGGCCGACACAACCTTGAGAGACGGCAGACGGAGCTAGGCCAGGCGGCATGTACATTCTGCCGGAGCGCTGCCGCAATGTGGTGTTCACCGAGCCGCTTGCTAAGTTCACCGAAGCCCTGCTCATGCCGAATGGCAATCCCAAAAGACCAGCACTCCTTTGACGATATTCGTGATAAGGGCCTAACGCTGGTCACCACCGCCGGTTCCGACACGGTCACGACCGCCAAAGACGCGGGCATTCCGGAGGATCGTGTCATGCAGGTCGCCGGCCAGGCCGAATTCTTGCAGGCAGTGAAGGTCGGCCGCGCGGCGGCGGGGTCGCTAAACTACTTCACGGTAAGGAGCTCGCTGACAAGGTCGACAGCGTTGAAATGGCAGATCCGTTCACCCCGCCGGCTGGGAAGGCCGGCTACCCAAGTCTCGCCTTCCTGCCCAATCAGCAGGCGGTCGATGCCTTCAACGAGGTATTGAATACTTATATCGGCTCCGACCAAATGATGCAGTCGGTCAAAATACGGCTACACCAAAATCAATCTGCCGGACGGCACCAAGACCGGCGACCTGTGCAAGGGTTGAAATCTTGCGGGGAATGCCACCCATGCACCTAAAAGGCTCCCGGCCGCAGTGGCTGGGCGACGACAGAGCAAAGTGACAAGACGCGAGGCTCCGGGGTGCCGATTTCCGGTATTCAGACGAGATAGTTCGGCAACGTGGCATGTGAGGCTGCTACGCTCAGGAGTGAGCAATGGCAGTCCATCTCGCATGTCGCAATGCCGACCTGATGCCCCTCCTTTTGCCGAGGAACCGATGATCACCAAGCATCGCGTATCGGTTGATGGTGTCGAGACATCGTACTGCGAGAACGGAGCTGGTAGGCCGATTGTTTTCCTGCAGGGGGCGGGCTTCCGTGCAGAGGCTAAGAGTTCCTTTGTTCGGCAGCTGAACGGGCTATCCGATCAATTTACGGTAGTAGCGATTGATCAACTCCATTTTGGGGGAACGGATTATCCTGCTGACTGCAAATACATTAACCGGCTCGGTCGTGTGAATCATGTAATTAGCTTCCTCCAACAACTGGGTTTGAAGCAGATCACGCTAGTCGGCCATTCAGAAGGATCATTCGTCGACGCGCGGGTCGCGATCGTGCGTCCCGATCTTGTTTCTAAGCTTGTCCTGCTGACCGCTAACTCCGTGTCGCCGGCGTTCGGAGATGACCGTGACGAAGCTTGGCTGGAGGCCTGCCGGCAGGCTTACGGCTGTTCCGGCCCGATGCCGAGCGAAGAGGAATACATCACCGCACGGCGGAAAAGCTGCCGCGCCCACGGGCAGGATGTGGAATGCGCCGAGCGAGAAGCCTATCGGCGGGCCGCGGCTCGGGGACAATGGGAGATCTGGCAGAGATTGCCGGAAGACGAGACAAACCTGCATCGTTATCCACTGCTGCAGCAGAAGTATATCTTCCCCTACCTTGATCAGCTTCAGGCCCAGACGTTGATCATCTGGTCCAAGAACGACCCTACCGCGACGCCGGAGCAAGGGATCAACCTGGCGAAGCTGATCAGGAATTCAGATTTCCATCTGCTCAATAATGCCGGCGATTCCGTCCAGGTTGATCCGGAGCGAAGCCGTGAACAGACTCATCCGTCAATGGCACGAATGATCAACTGTGACGGGAACAATGCTCGGGCCAGCGTCTCCGAGGCGAATCTCTCAGCGGCGTGTCGCATACGACGAACTTGTGCCCTGCCATGGCAACAAGGGCATAGCCCAGGCGGTGGCGCCCATCCAACCGGGCAGGGCAGGAGTCATGCAAGACGTGGTGTGCCTCAGTTGGCCATACCACAGCTCGCGATTGTTCACTTCCAACGAACCACGGGGATGACGGAAATGTGCGTATGCACCCAAAAATCACCGAATTTCTGCGAATAACTTGCATTTCTCGCACAAAGCACCACAGCTGCGCTGCTACGCTCACGAAGCATGCACAAGTGGCGTAGCAAAGGATCGACTGGAGGAATCTATACCTAAGTGGGGACCCTGCAGCTCACACGATGATGGGAACCGCCGGACTACAAGCTCAACAAATGATGCAATGGTCTTTTCCCGAGGCATATCGGGAGACCATCGGCGATGCGAAAACGGAGGACTAACCAGTGGTCAAGTGGAAACTCGACGAATGCTTTAAGGCTGCAATCTTGAAGAGGATTGCCGCGCTCGGCCTGGCGGCGATGACAATCTCGTCCTTTGCCGGTTCGGCCTCGGCGGAGTCGCTGCTCGATAAGATTAAGAACGGAGAAACGATCCGTCTTGGCTTCACCAATGAGCCTCCCAGTGCCTATCCTGGTGCGAACAACGAGCCGCTTGGCCTGGTCAATGTGATGACACTGGACGTTCTGAGAAAGATGGGAACGACCAAAATCGAGCCGGTCGTAACCGATTGGGGTTCCCTTGTCCCGGGCCTCCAGGCTGGTCGCTTTGACATCATCACGGGCGGCATGTGGATTAAGCCGGAGCGGTGCCGCAACGTCCTGTTCAGCGAACCGATCGCATCGAGCAATGATTCGATGATCGTGCCGAAGGGCAATCCGGAAGCGCTGCATTCCCTCCATGACGCTCAGAAGAAGGGGCTTACCCTGGCCATCATGACGGGTACCACCGCAGTCGAGCAGGCGAAGAAATTAGGTTTCCCTGACGACAAGGTTATGCAGGTCGCCGGACCGCCCGAGGTCGTACAGGCTGTAAAGGCCGGCCGCGCCGCTGCCGGCTCGCTCTATAGTCTGAACGCGACGACTCTTGCCGAGCAGGATCCCAGCATTGAGGTGGCTGACCCGTATACCCCGCCGGGACCGAATGAACATCCCGCCATAGCCTTCCCGCTCAGCGAACAGGCTGCGGTAGACGCGTTCAATGCTGTGTTGAAAGACTATATTGGCTCTGACGAAATGATGGCCGCGGTCGGCAAATATGGTTACACCAAACGCGATCTCCCGGATGGCAGCAAGACCGCTGATCTTTGCAAGGGCTGAAGCTATGCGTCTGACCGCTCCCCGGCCCTTGGCCGGTAGGCGGTCAGTGGGGAGGGCATATGAGTAAGGTCGATCTCAGCTTTATCTTTGCCGTGCTCACCAAGGGCGTCATGACTACGGTCATCGTCACTCTTGGCGCCTGCGTCGTAGCGATCGTCCTTGGGCTTTTCGTGGGCCTGACCCGAGTCTCTCCCCGTCGGCAGTTGCGCTGGTTCAGTATCGCCTACATCGAATTCTTCCGCGGGACGTCCATGCTGGTTCAGCTCTACTGGTGGTTCTTTGTATTGCCGATTTTCGGTATTTTCCTGTCGCCGTGGACTGTCGGAATTTTGGGGATCGGAATGAATGCCTCTGGCTACGCAGCCGAGTATGTCCGCGCCGCCATTCAGGCCGTTGATAGGGGCCAGTATGAGGCATCTACAGCGCTCAATTTTTCGCGGCTCACCATGATGCGGCGTATTATCCTCCCACAGGCAATGCGCGCCATGCTGCCGACCTGGGGTAACATGCTCATCGATGTGCTTAAGGGTAGCTCGCTCGTCTTCTTCATCACCATTCCCGAATTTACTAGCGCCGCCAAGCAGGCGGCCGACGCAACTGGCGATTATATGCTGTTCTTTGCGGTTGCACTATTCGGTTATTACATCATCGCGCGCGCCCTCATCACTCCTTTCGTGCGCTGGCTGGAACGCCGCGTCTCGCGCGGTTTCGTTCGGGAGCAGGTGGCTTGAAGATCTGGGATTGGTCTTACGTATGGGAGGCTTTCCCATATCTCTATCAGGGAGCGATCGTCACCATTGAGGCTACGCTGCTCGGGTTTGCGATCGCGCTGATATTGGGTCTTGTCTTCGCGATGATTCGCCAGTCGCCAAACCGCTACGTCTCGACCACCATGGCGGAGATCGTGGAGTTTATCCGTTCAACGCCCTTGCTGCTGCAGTTGTTCTTTGTCTATTTCGTTGGTCCGCAGATCGGAATCTTCATTCCTGCCTGGACGGCGGGAGTTGGCGTGCTGGGGATCCACTATGCAGCCTATTGTTCCGAAGTCTTCCGCGGCGGCATCGAGAATGTGGATGGCGGCCAGTGGGAGGCCTGTACGGCACTAAACCTTTCGCGAACGCGGACCTGGCGAACAATCATTCTGCCGCAGGCGATCCCGCCCATGGTGCCAGCTCTGGGCAATTACTTCATCGGCATGTTCAAGGACACGCCGGTCCTGGCGGCAATCTCGATCTTCGAGATGCTGCAGCAGGCGAAAAATTTCGGGGGCAATAACTATCGATACATAGAAGCGATCACTATGTGCGGCTTCTTCTACTACGTGTTCAGCTTGGTTGCTTCCGCTATCGTGCAGTCGGTCCGCGTCTGGCTCAACCGCCGCTACCATCTGCAATAGGGAGGCCTTATACTATGAGCGAATTTGTGCTTCGCTTCGAGGACGATCTCACGAAGCGCCCTAGGGCATCAGCCAGGCGGGACGAGCTTGACCTCGATATCAGGCGCAGCGAAAAAGTCATGAACGAACCCATAGTTCGCTTCGAGAACGTCACAAAGCGCTACGGCGCGTTGACGGTGCTGGACGAACTCAATCTCGAGATCGCACGCAACGAGAAGGTGTCCATCATTGGTCCGTCCGGCTCGGGCAAGACCACCGTTCTGCGCATGCTGATGACGCTTGAGCACATCAACGGGGGGGTGATATGGGTCGACGGTGAACCGTTGACGCATACGCAGAAGAACGGCCAAATAGTGCCGGCGAGCGAGCGTCATCTCCGTCGCGTGCGTGCCAAGATCGGTATGGTGTTCCAGCACTTTAACCTGTTCCCGCATATGACTGCTCTGCAGAACTGCATGGAGGCGCCGATCTCCGTCCTTGGGCTCTCGAAGAAGGAGGCGGAGGCCCGAGCGGCAGAGCTGCTCGACTTGGTGGGCCTCGGCGACAAGAAGAACCATTTCCCGATCCAGCTTTCCGGGGGCCAGAAGCAACGCGTGGCGATCGCTCGGGCGTTGGCCATGCGGCCCAAGGTGATGCTGTTTGACGAGGTGACATCAGCGCTTGACCCGGAACTGGTTGGAGAGGTGCTCAACGTCATCCGCAAGCTCAGCGCCGAACATGACCTCACAATGCTGATGGTCACGCACCAGATGGGCTTTGCCAAGGAGTTCTCCGATCGCGTGTGCTTCTTTTCTGGCGGTAAGATTGTCGAGCAAGGCCCGCCCAGCCAGCTTTTAGGCAATCCGCAAAACGAGCGAACGCAGCAGTTTCTCAATGCGGTGCTGGAGACGAGGTGAGTTGCGGGTTGTGCCGCTAGTTGAGTTATCCCGTGGGTGGCTTCCGGGCAGGAACTGGTCCGTTCGGAGCAGGCTGCCCTGCGACGAACCTACGCGCGGTTTTTCAGGGCCGGGTTGATGTCGAGGTTACTGCCCCAGTTCATTCAGGACTGCATAACTAGGATCGTCCGGTCCAAGCCCCAGATTGGTCGAGTTAGGTAAATAGCGCTGCCCGTTCGGCAGTTGCGAGCTTGAAGATCTGATGTGCGTTCAATCTGCCATTCAGGGCATCTGGGCTCTGGAAAGTGCCCTAACACGATTGTCTGACGGCGGACGCAAACCCGGTATCCTACAGGCCCGGGGAGGGTCGCACAAGCGTTCTGCGGTTTCCCAGTTTTTACGGCTTTCATGCGAATGCACCAAAACAATGCCGACTTACTGCGCCTGGAAAGGCATGTTTCTCTGAAACAGCCGTTTCGACGCTGTTAAATTCGTGCATTCAGAGAGAACCTGTATCGCGCAGGTGATGGGCATTTGCTGCCGAAATCACCATCTTAGCTGCTTCCAGAAGAAGGATGCTTCCGTGACAACTCAACAAAGGGCCCTCGGAATTATTGGGCTGGAGATCGGACTTCCGCCTCGTGAATTTCCGCCACCGCAACCGGAGTCGGTCTTCAACCCGGCAACTTTCGACTTCCCAATTATAATAGAGACCGCGGCCGGGGCTTTGGAGGAGAGGGTCATTCCCGGTGATGCTTCTCTCGAGCCGGCCTACATTGCAGCTGCCAGGCGGTTGGTCGAGCGCGGAGCAGTCGCGATAACCGGGGACTGCGGGTTCAGTATCCGGTACCAGGCTGCAGTGGCCGCGTCTGTCGAAGTCCCGGTGGCCATGTCGAGCCTGCTACTGGCGCCCACGCTACTCCGGCAGCTTCCAGCTGACGCAAAGCTCGCCGTTGTGGCCGCAGACTCAAGACACTGCGGCAAAGAGCTGCTGGGCATAGATTCATCCGCAGAGGCAAGAGTAGTCATCGGCGGCATTGAAGGTGACGCGTGGCCGGCTGGTGTTGTTGAAATGGAGTCGGAGGTTGCAGCCTGTGTCGCGCGACTTGGCGCCGCACATCCGGGGATTGCCGCCCTCCTATTTGAATGTACATTGTTCCCGATGGTGACGTCAGCAATCCGTCGTAGGACAGGACTGCCCATCTATGACGCCGCGACCCTTTATCGGATGACATTCGCGTCCGTGGCTTGACCGCTTGGAGGCCACTATCCCAAAATATGAGCTCATGTCTGGTATGAGTTGCGGCTCGTTATTGTAACACACGTCCGCATCTTGTCGAATACTCTGTCGAGACTGGATCCTCGATTTCCGAGGTCAGGACGCGGTGCCTGAGATGCAGGTTGGATTTTTGGAACTCGTGCTGGTCGACCGTGATCCAGACGCTAAGCGGCGACCGACTTCGGCCGGAGTTGAAGCAGGGCGATCAAGGGCCACAAAAATCACTTCAGCCACCTGAGCAGGAGGGAGAAGTTGTATCCGGCGGCGGCCAGGACGGCGTTGAGGGCGTCGCCCTGCTGGCCGGCGAGGTAGTTGCGGCCCATGCGGTGTTCGTTCTTGATGTGGCCGATATGACGCTTGCCAGCGTGTGGCCGTCATAGGGATTGCCGGGCAGCGCTTTTGCATGCAGGGCGAACTGGCCGCCCTTGGAGCGCTTCAGCGTGGTGGCCACCGACACCTTCACACCGAACTCGTAGGGCATATGCGCCTTGCCCTTGCCAATGCATTCCACCTCGTGCGCGTGCAGGCTGTAGATCTTGCGGCCGCGCTGGCGCTGGCGTTGCTAGAGAACGGTGGCGGCCTGGTAGAACGGCCATTTGAAGAGCGCGTCCAGCCCCGCATCGCCGGCGATCTGGCGAGAAATGTCGCGAATGGTCCGGCCGAGATAGGTCTTGAGCCTGCGCAGCGCCTTGTTGGCCCGCTTGAACTGCTTGGCGTGGGCATAGCGCTGGTGGCTGATCAGCGCCAGCTGATAGCTCTGGCGCAAATGGAGCTCCTTCCCTCTTGGCCAGCCGCACCAGCCGTTCGCGCGCCCGGTTGATGAGCTTGGCGTCGGTCGGGAACATGACGTTCTTCGGCTGCACGGTTGTGTCGACGATCACCTGGCGCGTGTCGGCCGGCTTCATCGCCCCGGTCTTGACCGCAAGGCTGAGGCTCTCCTGCAACAGCGCCACGATCCGCTCCTCGCCCATGCGGCTGCGCCAGCGCGTCATCGACGAGAGGTCGAACGGCAGCGTATGGCAAAAGAACGTCTCGCCGGTGAGATACTGGAAGTAAGGGTTCTCCACCCAGCGCTCGCACAGCACCTCATCCGACAGGTTGAAGGTGTGCTTGAGGATCGCCAGCCCCGCCATCAGCCGGGTCGGCAGCGGCGGCATGCCGGGGCCGTCCGAATAGACGGCGCCGAAACGCTCCTCCAGCACCGGCCGGTCGATCGCCTGCTTCATGTTGATGATCTGATCGAGCCTGGAGCGGAACAGGTCCTGCTCTCCCGTCTCGCGTGGCTTGGACATTCGCCGTCCCCTCGATTCGCCGCCGCCGAACCGAGTGAATCACGCTCCGCAGCACAAGGGAATCGCAAAACCGAATTGCAGGAAAACAGCGTCCAAATACCGCTAATCCTGCAATTCAAAAGACGCTATCCGCCTCAATCAAAAGGCCAGATCAATGGCTTGCGGATAGTTCACGGTCGACGAGCTGGCGGCCACGCATCAGGCTGGAGATCCATCAGCGTTTACATCGTTTTTCAACGGGCGGCTCAAGCTCCGTGTTGTTGCGCGGCGCGCAGCTTGTCGAACGCCTCTTAGACCGTCGTGTGCCGGAAGAGGATATCCTCTGGAATTTCGGCATCGACATTCCGACATCACACATCCGTGATAAAGGCGTTTGCGGCTCGACGGGACCCTCCAACCCGAGGTCGCGAACAGAACCTGAATGACTGCCTCGTTTGCTATATGCGAATTGTCCGTGGGCGCCGCCAGGAGCTGGAACCGGCCAATCGACTTTAATTCTGGCTAGCTGTGCCCAGAATCGAGAAAAACGCCGGATTCATGCAGGCACAGCGGCCAATTTGCAGGAACCACCCCCCTGGGCACTGCTACTTATCTGGAATGAGGGGACTGTGGAGCTTCCGTCAAAAGGAAGCCAGATGTTCCGGGTTGAGGCCGTAGATCATCGTGGTCGTGTGAACATGAAGTGATGATAAAGCCGGCAAACAGGGAGGATAAAATGAGCCAATACTCATATAATCGTCGTGCGCTTATGAAGGCAATGCTGGCGATTTCGGCGACCCCTTGGGGGATTAACTCGAGGGCGTTCGCCTCGTCGTGCGACGATCGCATCCTGCGAATCGGCGGACTGGGTGGAGGCCCTGATTCGATGAACCCCTTCGCCACTTGGGGCTCCTTTTGGCCCTTGGCTATTTGCTATGATTTCTTGGTCTGCATAGACGCCCAGCGATACGACGATCGAAAGGGCTTTGCCCAATCTTGGTCCGTCGCCGACGACAACCTCACTTGGACCTTCAAGATCTGGCCCGGCATGAAGTGGTCGGACGGCCAGCCTGCTACCGCTAGGGACGCGGCGTTCACTTATAGTTATTTGCACGATTCCATAGGCAAGCCCGACGAGCTAAACGTCGGGTGGAACAGCACCAGCGGTCTTGAGAACGTCGAGTCCATCAAAGCGTTCGACGACGAGACTTTGCAGATCGTGACCAAGTTCCCCGCGACCTGGCCAATAGACAATATCATAATGATCGTTCCCGAGCACATTTGGAAGGACATCAGCTATGCTGACGCACGCGTAACCTTCCGCAACGATCCGCCTTTGGTGGGTACGGGACCTATGATCGTTTCGGAGTTTCACCAGGGCCAGTTTACACGCCTGACGCCGAACCCCTATTTCCGTACGGGGAAGCCCCAAATCGCGGGGGTGATCCTGCGGTCCTTCGATGCCGCCGATCCGATTGCGCAAGGTCTTAAGAGCGGGGAACTCGATTATGGCAACTACCTGACGTCCGCCCAGTGGGCTGATCTCTCGAAGGATCCCGACATTGTAGTCGGTGAATCCCGCATAGCTCAGAAAACCTATCTCGCCTTCAACACCGCTTCGGGAGATGGCGCAGGTAGCACCAAGGCTCTGCAGGATCCGGCGTTTCGCGATGCGCTCGGCTACGCGATCGATCAGAAGGCCATCGTCGATCGAGCCATGCGCGGACACGCCGACCCTGGTGTCGGACTCGCAATGCCGGTGGCGGCCGATTACTATTCAGATCTGAACGACATCAGGCGCCACTTCGATCTCGCCGAAGCCAACCGCCGGCTTGACGCCGCAGGGTACCGGGACACGAACGGCGATGGCATTCGGGAGGACAAGGACGGGAAGAGTTTCCAGCTAGAGCTGGTGTCTGGACCTTCAGCAAATATAGAGATGCCGGTCGCGGCAGTGCAGTTTATCGCTGGCTGGTTGGAGCAAATCGGTATCCCTGTATCGGTGACTCGGCTCGACTCCGGTGCGCTGAGCGCCCGCGCCGCAGCTCCGGCGAAAGGCGGCGGAGGGTGGGATCTGCTCATTTCCGATACCTGGCAAGGCCCAACACCTAAAGACCTGCTCATCTTCGGCAGCAGCAATTCCATCGGCATCAAGAACAAGGCGTACTGGACGAATGCGGAGTTCGACAAACTGTTCGCGGAGGTGCAGGTCACCGTTGACCTCAAGAAAAACCAAAAGCTGGTCGACCAGGCAGCGCGACTAATTTATACTGAAGCGCCTTACATCGTACTATGTTACCCCACCCTGCTCGAAGCCCACCGGAGGGATTGCTTCGAGGGTTGGGGAAAGCAAGGCATCATGTCGATGGACAGCTACTTCCCATTCGATCGCTTGAAGCCGGTGCCCGCGCCGTGAACGGAGGGGGAGGGAGCCGTCACATCCTGCGCATCATCGTCAGGGCCTCTATAACCCTCCTGATGGTGGCAGTCCTGAACTTCATCCTATTCCGAGTTATTCCAGGTGACCCTGCATCTCTTTTGCTTGGCGGGGCGCGCGTCAGCGTCACCGCCGAGCAGATTGAGGCGCAGAACCAACGTTGGGGCCTTGACCGGCCGCTGTTCCCGGACCAGGCGGTCGACTACCTGTCGGCAACACTCCGCGGCGATTTCGGCTACAGCTTCAAGTTCAGGGGCAGGCATGTCGCAGACCTGATAGCGGAACGCCTGCCGGACACCATAGTCCTAGTCGGGGTTGCTCAGATAATGGCAATCGTTATTGGGGTGATGCTTGGGATCTACGCAGGCTGGCGCCGGGGAGGAGCCGGCGACCGTATCGCAACCGGAGCCTCTCTGGCGCTCTATTCTACGCCGGCTTTCTGGCTCGGCATGATCCTGGTGGTAATCTTCAGCACGGCATTGGGTTGGCTCCCGGGCTATGGTGCATACTCGCCCGGCCTGATCACGGGCTCTCTTGGTTCGTTCCTCGACTACCTGCAACATCTCACGCTTCCCGCCACTGCGGTGGCGCTTGGGCTAATCGGCCAGTACGTCGTCGTCGCTCGTGCCGCAATGAGTGACGTACTCACCGAGGATTACATGGTAACCGCACGGGCGAAAGGGCTGACCAACGGTCAAATGCTGATGCGTCATGCATTTCGCAATGCAATGCTACCGGTCGTGACCTTGATCACCCTCAATATTGGCTATGTGGTCGCCGGGGCCATCACTGTCGAAGCCGTTTTCGCCTGGCCGGGTATCGGCGGGCTGACGGTGGAAGCACTCAACGCACGGGACTACCCAGTCCTTCAAGGCATATTCCTGTTGCTTGGCGTTTCAATTGTTCTCGCAAACCTCGTAGCCGATCTTGCCTACAGCCTTCTAGATCCGAGGGTCCGACAATGAGCGACAATATTGTTCGATATTGCCCGCGAGGCCGGGCGCGCGCAATAAAAGGCTTTCTGCGTCAATTTCTCAGCTATGGCGGTGCTCAGGTGGGCCTCGTATGTCTGGTATTCTTTCTTGTTGTGGGAGCGGTCCCCAATATTCTGGCGGGACCGCTCCAGACTGCGATCAATGCAACTGGCGATTTCCTCGCACCCCCATCAGGCGAGCATCTGCTCGGCACGGACGAAATCGGGCGGGACGTGCTCAATCTGGTCCTCCATGGTGCCCGGATCTCGCTTACGATTGCGCTACTCGCGACTGTGATCAGCCTCGTCGTTGGGACTACAATCGGTACGACCGCTGGCTACTATGGTGGCAGGGTCGACGTCTGGCTGATGCGCTTGACAGACTTCTTTTTTGTCATGCCGTCCTTCGTGCTGGCGCTGGTCATTACACCCGTGGTTCTCGAGGTGATGGGGCGCGGTGGAGAAATCCTGGGCTTCCGTCCTTCTCTTTTCGTGATCATTGTCGTTATAGGCATGACAAGCTGGTCCTTTGTTGCACGTATCGTCCGGAGTCAGACACTGTCGCTTAAGGAGCGACCATTCATTGATCGTGCGCGCGTTGCGGGTAGCAGTAATTTCGGCATCATGGTGCGGCACATCCTCCCCAATCTCGTGCCGCAAATCGCAGCCAATGGTGCGCTGGTGGTCGCCAGCGCAATCTATGTCGAGACATCGCTCTCATTCCTTGGACTCGGGGACCCGTTGCAGCCTTCATGGGGCACTTTGCTTTCGCTCGCTCAGCGCGCCGGCGCGGCCAGTGCTGGAGCCTGGTGGTACCTCGGCGCCCCAGGACTGTGCGTACTCACGGTTTCGCTTAGCTTCGTCCTGATTGGCAGTGCCCTTGACGACACGTTCAATCCACGGCGGAGGGTGATCCCATGACCAGCTCCTCCCAGGACAAAACACCGCTTCTGGAAATAGACCGGCTCTCTGTCGATTATGGGCTCAAGGGCGTTTCATTGCGAGCAATCGACGGCGTAAGCTTCGCGCTCCGAGCCGGAGAGGCCGTGGGCCTCGTCGGAGAATCGGGCAGTGGCAAGACCACGACCGCGATGGCGATCGCTGGTCTACTATCACCCAACGCGCGGGTCAGCGGCGGCCAAGTGCGCTATCGTGGCAACCGACTGCCGATCGACGATGATGCGGCGATGCGGCCACATCGCTGGAGCGAAACGTCCGTTGTCTTCCAGGGCGCGATGAACGCACTTAATCCTGTTCACCGCATTATCAAGCAGATCGCCGAGCCATGCATGCTGAAGCTCGGCATGTCGCGGGGCGAGGCGACCAAGCGGGGAAGTGAGTTGCTTCAACTGGTCGGCATCCCGGCGGATCGTGGTTCCGCCTACCCTCACGAGTTGTCGGGCGGAATGCGACAAAGGGTGATGATTGCCATGGCGCTCGCGTGTCGACCTTCGATTATCATTGGTGACGAGCCCACCACAGCGCTCGACGTCATCACTCAGGCTCAGATCCTTAACCTGCTAGGCGACTTGCGATCGCAGTTGAGCCTCGCCCTGATTTTGATCACCCACGACCTTTCTGTGGTGGCTAAGTGTTGTGATCGCGTAATGATCATGTACGCGGGCCGCATCGTCGAGGATGGCACTGTCGCCGAGATTTTCGCCCAGCCCAAACATCCCTACACCCGACAGCTGATCGAATCGATCCCGAACCCAGCGAGCGGCAAAAAGATGATCCGGCCAATACCGGGTGATCCTCCCAACTTGGTGAATCGACCCTCGGGCTGCGCTTTCCATCCGCGTTGCCCGTCGGTCATGGGGGGGTGCGCGACCGAAGTCCCCAGCCTCAATAAGTTCGGGCGGGGACGTGTCGCCTGTCACCTTCACCGGTCCTTGACGCAAGAAGACAAGGTCGCTGTTCATGCCTGACACTGCCGGCATCCTGCGTCTCGAGAGCCTGCAAGTTCATTTTCCTATCCAGGGCGGTCTGTTCGACCGTGTCCTGGGCCGATCTGTCGGCGCCATGCGCGCGGTAGACGGGATCGACCTCAACGTCGGGCGGGGCGAGATCGTCGCCCTGGTCGGCGAATCGGGAAGCGGCAAGACCACTGTGGGCCGCGTCATCACCAAGCTTGCCAAGCCGACTGGCGGCAGAATGCTGTTCGAAGGCCGCGACATGAGGTCGGTAGAGGGCTTCTCGGCTCTACGTCCGTACCGGCGTCGCGTGCAAATGATCTTCCAGGACGCTTATCAGGCCCTCAATCCGCGACACACCGTGTTCGACATCGTGGCGGAGCCGTTGCAGTCCCTGCGGCTGGTCGGTAACGCCACTCAACTCGCCGACCGGGTGAGTGAAGCGCTTGCGGCCGCTGGGCTCAATCCTCCCGGCGATTTCTTCGCCCGCTTCCCGCACGAGCTATCCGGCGGGCAGCGCCAGCGCGTCGTGATTGCAGGAGCGCTTGCCGTCCGGCCGGAACTCATCGTTGCTGATGAACCTGTATCGATGCTCGATGTCTCGATACGCGCTCAGATTCTTCAGGTCCTGGTTGACTTGCGCGACAGGCACAACATGGCGCTGCTGTTCATCACCCACGATTTGCCCCTTGCCTGGCTGATCGCCGACCGGATTGCGGTCTTGTATCTTGGAAAATTGGTCGAGATTGGTAGCGCCGACGAGATCACATTCAACCCTCGCCATCCGTATACCGTCGCCTTGCGCAACGCCACACCGCAGATTGGCGGCAACGCAGGTCGCGCCGAGTTGCCGGCCCTGCAGGGCGAGGTTCCAAGTGCCGCGCGCGTGCCGAAGGGCTGCCGTTTCCATCCTCGTTGCCCGCTTGCCTTCGACCGTTGCAAAGCTGAGGAGCCGCCGGCGATCGAAGTTGGACCACAGCACCTGTCAGCCTGCTGGCTCGCTAAGTGAAAGGCATGCAATCAGCGCCACCCCAATGAGCGTATTCCATCTGGTATTGCACAGGCAGGTGGGCTGGAACACCACCATGCAGATAGAATGCTGAGACCCGTCGAAATTGGCCACTCCATCTTGAATCAGTCTCAATGTCTGGGAGGCACTCTGAAGTGTGTAATGAACTAGGCCCGATTAAACCGCCAACGCCGCGATACGAAG